>JAUUWK010000019.1 GCA_030589055.1 Candidatus Bathyarchaeota archaeon
ATCAAAAGGAACACCCCACCTGAAAAACCAGAAGAAGAAGGAAAAGAGTAGAATATGTCGGAAGAGAAAAGACCTAAAGAAGAAGCGAAGGAAGAGAAAAGACCTAAAGAAGAAGCGAAGGAAGAGAAAAGACCTAAAGAAGAAGCGAAGGAAGAGGAAAAACCAAAAGAAGAAGCGAAGGAAGAGAAAAGAAAGAAAAAGGAAAAAGGAGTTTCTTCCCTTTACAAAACAGAAAATGACCAAATCGTAAGACTGCGACCTACATGTGAACGATGCGGACCTGGATACTTTATGGCTGACCATGGCGACAGATACACTTGTGGACACTGTGGCTTCACACGCTACAAACCAGCTCCGCAAAACAAGAAATAAACACCTTTAAATCACTTCAGTGTAATGATAATCCGATGGTTTAAATGATTAGGGTAAACATTTCCATAACCAACGTTTCTGCTGAAAGATTTTGGGATGCTCGGAAACCCATGCCACCAGTTCAGATAAACACGAATCTTAATCTAGTTTCGGTGGAGAAGAAGAAAGAAGATTTTTTGGAAGTGCCCTTTGTTTTAACGATTAATTATAACCCTTCCATAGCTCAGATAAGTCTTAAAGGAAGAGCGTTCGTTACTGGAAACAAGGACGAAATTGACAAGATTCATAAAGAATATAAGGGAAAGAAACCGCCACCACCAGTTATAGTGCAGTCAATCTCCAACGTTGTCTTCGTGGAATCTGTATTAATATCCAGAACATTGAATATTCCACCACCAATTCCTTTACCTAAAATCCCAGCTAAAAAACCCTCAAAAAAGAGACCTTCAAGGCTAGATTATACTGCCTAAAATGATTTTCTCGCTCTTTTACTTTAATGGAACATACATTGAAGAACGAGATGCACCAATTCCGGGAGTTCCATGCTTTACAGGTCTATTGGTTATCGCGAATTCCCCTAAGTAGTGCCCAATCATTTCTGGTTTTATCGCCACTGTAACAAAATCTTTGCCGTTGTGAACGAGAATTGTAAGGCCGACCATTTCGGGCAGGATAATCATGTCGCGTATATGCGTCTTAACTATTATGCTACTTCCTTTTCCAATAGCCTCTTTTACAGTCCTCGATTTTTCAAGCAGCATCCTCTGTTCTGGTGTTAGACCGCGATGAAGACTTCTTCTTTGCCTTGAGGGGAGCAAGTCGATGAACTCGTCCATTGACATACCTTGTAGTTGATCAAGCGTGAATCCACGATATAGGAACTCTCTCGGCATTTTTCCTCAACCTATTTTTGACAGTTAAATGCTATAAACCTTCTGGACAGTAACGATATCCTACCTTCTTCTCTTCTTCTGTCCTGCACTCTTGGCGGCTATCAATCCAACTTTCCTTCCTGGTGGAGCATGACGCGAAACCGTGGTGACTTTTCGTGCACTTTTTTTGCTACTGCCATATGGGTGCACAGCTGCAATCATGGCTCTTCCACGTGTTCTTGGATATTTGTGTCCTTTTGCCTTCATCATGTGGAATTTTGCGCCAGCTTTTAGGAATGGTTTCTCTGTTCTGCCTGCGCCTGAAACTAGGCCAACAGTTGCTCTGCAATAATCGCTCAAATATTTGGTTTTCCCTGATGGAAGCTTTATCATCGTTCCTTGTGGCGTATGTCCTACCACTGTTGCATATGCCCCGGAAGACTTTGCGAGTTTTCCACCGTCTCCTGGATGAAGTTCTATGTTGCATGTCATAGTGCCTTCTGGGATTTTGCCTACTGGAATGATGTTTCCTACTTCAACTGGGGCTTTCCCACCCATCTGTATTTGTTGGCTTGCATGAACTCCTTCTGGAACGACAGTGTAGCATGTTTTCCCATTCTTGAATTTTATAAGCGCGAGGGGTGTCCCACGTCCCGGGTCGTGGACTAGATCTACGACAACTCCTTCTATTGTTGTTTCAAAATATTCCTTCACTTCCAATGAGGGGTATCGTGCTGGAGCGACTCTTTTGTGAGTTGAGGATCGATATGTGGGTCCGCCTCGACCACGTCTCTGAACACGAATTCTCTTTCCCATTACTCATTTCACCTCATGTAATCTACAATATTCCAAGTTTGATTGCGACATCTGCTGCTTTGTAATCGGGATGAAGCTTGACGAAGGCTTTCTTTTCACCTTTTGGCGTGATGAGTACGTTGACCTTTTTAACTTCTACCTCGTAAAGCTCTTCAACTGCTTTTCTGACATCCCTTTTGGCTGCTTTGAGGTTAACTATGAAGACTAGCTTGTTTTCTTGTTCAATCATTAGGCTTGCAGACTCCGTCATTAGTGGATACAGTATGACTTCGTAGGGATCCATTAATCCTCCTCCCCTTCACCATAGAGTACATTTAGTTTTTCAACTGCGCTGCTTGCCCAGATTGTAAGCCTTCCGGGATGAGTGCCAGGAGCAAGGAGTTCGACGTTTAGATTGTTAACGGTGATCACGTCTATGCCCGGTATGTTCCTTGCAGCTTTCACTATCCCCTTGTCTTCGGCAACGACTATTAGGGGACCTACGGCCTGTTTTGTTTTTCTGCCCCTAAATTTGCCTTTTCCAGCTCGGATTTTTCTGCTTTCTTTTACTCTGTAAATATCTGATAATATTCCTAGGTTTATGAGGGTTTCTTCAACCTCTTTTGTCTTCTTCAATTTTTCCAGTTCCCCCGTAACTATTGGAGGGATTTGTCGTACATCTTCAACGCGGTGTCCGCGTGCAGCTACGATTTTTCTAGAGGATGTTGCGGCTATTGCAGAGAATAGTGCGAGGCGTTTTTCTTTTTTTGGTATTCTTTTTCTAATGTTTTTTTGTGAGACTGGTGGATGGGCTGCTCTTCCGCCTACTGTTCCTGGAGCAAGGGCTGCTCTACCGGCCGGGCCTTTCGTTCTTGGCATTCTGGACATACCTAAGCCTACGCCTCTGGATTCTGCTGTTGTTCTTTTTCCAGCCATGGGGTCTCTACCTTGGGGTTGGTATCTGCTGGATTGTATTGCTAGGACTGCTCGTTTTATGACGTCTGGTCTTAAGGGTGTGTCAAAGATTTTTGGGAGTTTTATTTTTTCGACGGGTTTTCCGGTGAGGTCGAAGATTTTTTTGGTTTTAACCATGGTTTTCCACTGTTATTTTCCTTGTGGTGATTCTAGCGATATGTATGTGGCTTGTGGTGGTTGTTCTGGTATGCGTTTTGGTGGGCGTGTTGGATAGCGTAGTTTTATTGGTCGTTTTTCTGGGCCTGGTATGCTTCCATCCAGCATCATGTAGGCTCCGCGGATTATGCCGTATCTTATGAAGCCGCCTTTTGGCGTTACTTCTTTTCCGTCTATTCCTATTTTTAGGATGCGCTTGTTACGTTCTGTTCTTTGGTGAAAGCCCATTTGTCCTGCCCTTGGGACGGTGTGCATTACGTGTGTTGGTTTCCATGGGCCTAGGGTTCCTACACCCCTTTTTGTTTTTCTTGCTTTGTGTTGGAGTATTCTCACTCCCCAACGTTTTACTGGTCCTTGAAAGCCTTTTCCGATTGTCACTGCTATTGCGTCTACATATTGGCCTTCATTGAATATATCAGCCGGAGATACTGGTTTTCCAAGCAAGGCTTTTGCGTATTCAAATTGCTGCGTGATTGTGCCTCCACCGATTTCTATTTCCATCACGTCTGGCTTTTTCTTTGACACACTGGCCTGTTTGGGCTGAGTGACTGCAATAACACGAAGTTTAGTCACTTTTTCTAGATTGTCTTCGATTCTTTTGAGATTATCTTCAGTGTTGAATTTTTCGGGCATCGTTAACGCGCGTTCGAGTTCTTTTGGCGGTTTTTCCAGCCAAGCCTCAGTAAAGGTTTGGAGACCATATGGATTTTTCGTGTAGGCTCTTATGGCGCATATGAGCATGGGTGGTGTTTCCAAGATTGTTGCTGGGCGGATCACTTCCTTGCCGTAGTTTGGTGAACGTTTCCTGTCTTCTATCGCGAACAGGTGGGTCATGCCAGCCTTATAACCTATAAAACCTAGAAGTGTGGGCGTCTCCGCCTTTATTTTCGGCCAGCAACGAATTCTGGCCAATATACGTTTAGCGCGTTTCCTAGGTGAATAAGAAAGCGAACCACGTTTTGGTGCGTGCTTTTTTCTGTGACCCATTGTTTTCCCGCTTCGCGTCTTTTAGGAATGAGAACATTAGGCTATTAATGATACCCCGAAAGATAACATTCATTTTATCTTCTCATTCATTGTTATCGTGCTCTAAACAAAGAAAGCGTAGAAGTATTTATGTGTTTTTTCTTGCCGTCAAACTGCAATCAGGGTTTCCTTCGCGTCTAAGCCACATCACATCTTTCCAGCCCTAAAGTAGTGAGCCACTTCTTTCGCACGAGGCCTATTATAGAACAGCGTAAACTTCTGATATCGTCAGTGATTTCACCATCACCATGCGTCGTGATTTAGTCCCTGGGAGATTTGACCCCCCCCTCCACCCCGGTTTTTTTAAGCCTTCCGAGGAGATTTGTGTAACTTAGGCGGTTCCACTCATATCCAGAAGTTTCTTTATCTTATGATGGCATTCCTTGCCGCTACTGAACTCCATGGAGAGGCGCCTGCTGTAGAAATTGACATGATGTTCGAGGTTGGATTTGGATTCGAGGATATTTCTGGATCTTTATTTTTCCTTCACAAGTTATTTTAGTTGTCTGGAATTTTATTCGTTGTCGAAGTGACTTTGAATGCTTCTTTTTAAGAAAAAATGGAAAATAATGTTTGCGGAATCAATCGGACGATTCGGCAGCAAGTTCGAGTTAGAAGATTGGATAGAACTTCACAGACGCATGAGTTCTGCTTATGCTGCTGATCAAGATAAACGCTATGTCATGTTGGAGACAAAAGTTATTAAGGCTATCCGCGAGACAGCGGAGTCTCGCTCTGACTATGAAGTTGTTAGACGACAGTTTCAGATCAAAGATAGGGAGGGGAAAACTGTTCCTTCTGAACCGTGCGTTTTCCTGTTTCTAAAGGGTGAGGAGGCGAATCTTCAGCTTCTTTTGAAGCATGTAGAAAAAGAATCTGGTGATTACTATGAGATTTTAGCTGTGGGTGACAAAAACGTAGTGAATTTCATTCGTAACTCGATTCCTCGGGTATTCTGGATCCCTATCGAAGGGGTATTACATTGGATAGGTAAATGGACGGTTGATGCCTTTACAGGGAAAGCGACAGGACTTCTGATACACGCAGAAGAACCACAGACTTCAGAGCCTAGAGTGTATTTAGCAGTGTGGGCTTACCAAGAGGCAGAGTGAAGACAAAAGGGAAAGCAAAGTGCAAGAAATGAATACTTTAGAGGAGAAACGGTACGAAACTGCAGAGAAAGAGAATTTCTTAGCAAAGGTGCGAATTAGAAAAATCGGAGAAAGAAGGTACGGGAAGGGTACAATCAAAATCACGGATAAAAATATACACGTGAATTTCAACAAATTTCTTGGTGGACCGCAATCACTTATTATTCCTAGAAGTCAGGTAGCGGAAGTTGAGTTCAAGGTTAGGGAGTTGCCGATTAAGCCAGTTGGTTCCGGGTCTCCGTTTGATAATGAGCAGACATGGGTGACCATGGATGTCAAATTGAAAGATGATGGTGGCTTTGACATTTATGTTGGAGAGCTTTGGAGAATGAGCGAAGAGTCCCGAGAAAAACATCTTGAGAAATACAGGAAGATTCAGAGAATTTTGAAAGGATCTTTGTGAATTTGCTGGTTCAAATGGGAATTCTTGTCACTTTGAATTTGACTGGGTTGTGGGGATCTGAACAGCATAGTTCGTTTACTTGGTTCATCCAGTCGTCTTTTGGCAGTTCTCTTGTGAGGGAGATGAGGTATGGCATTAAAGAGCTTAGTGCATAGAGACAGACATTACTTGTTTCATTCAGCACTATTTTTGGGTCTTTTATGACCATCTTATCGCCGACTTCAAAGCCAGCGGAAAATCGTTTTGGGACTCGGACAACCTCCAAGACTACTTTATACATGTGGGTCACACACCACTTTGGGGTTTAGGTGCTTTTATAAGATAAGCTTTGCACGACACTGTGCAAGCTGAGAAAAACCTGCTTCCCATCGTCTTCGACATTCACCGTTATTTGAAGCCAAATATGCTTGGAGTTGAGTAACCTTATTGATTATGAGTTATTTGGTAAGTGTTAAATTCTGGAGGGTATAGTCATTTTTGGGGATTTGAAGTGTTGGATGTTGTCTCTAAGGTTGCTCGTGCTCTTTTCAGTTCTGATTGTTTGAAGTTTGGCAGTTTCAGGATCAAGTCTGGGGCTTTAAGTCCTTACTATATTGATCTTTCGTGTTTGCTTTCTTCTCCTGAAGATTTTTGCTGCGTTGTGGATGCGGTTGCGGACGAGATTAAGAGGATTATGAGCTTTGATAAAATAGATAAGTTAGCCTCGATTGAGTTGAAGGGTGCGTTGCTTCTGCCTAGTATAGCTTGCCGATTGGAATTGCCGTGTGTTGTGGTGAGGAAAGCGGAGAAAAAGTATGGTGTGACTGGAAGGATTGCAGGGGGAACCGTGGTTAGGGGAGAGCATATACTGTTTTTTGATGATGTTGTTACTGATGGAATGTCTAAGGTTGAGGGAATGAAGCCCTTTGAAGAGTTTGGAGCCCAAGTTAATCATGTAATGGTTGTGGTGGATAGGGAGCAAGGTGGCAAAGAAAACATTGAAAAGTCAGGTTATAAGTTTCGCGCTTTAGCAACGATTTCTGAACTGGTCAAGTGTCTCCTTCAATTCTCATATATCCCAGAAGAGCAAGCCAATGCTGTTTTGGATTATGTTAAAGAGTCTAAAGACTAGCATGTGCGTCCAGGCCTGGTTCGTGGTGCCTAAGTTATTCTAGTGGTTGGCATTTTTGGCAGATGTAGGAGGATGTGCTTCCTATCTTAATTTTTGTTATTGGTGCTTTGCATGTGGGGCATGGTTTCCCGGTTTTGTAGCCTACGAGGAATTCATTTATGGTGAGTTTGCCTTTTTTTCCGTAGAAGTCTTTTTCGTAGGCTAGTCCGCCTAATTGGATGCTACGGTTGAGTATGTTCTGGATTGCGTTGTATAGGTTAGTTATTTCTTTTTCAGACAAAGTTGAGATTTTCCGGTTTGGATGTAGTTTGGCTTTGAATAGGATGTCTTGTATGTAGACGTTTCCGATGCCTGCTATGTTCTTCTGGTTGAGCAAAAAGTTTTTTATTCTTGCTTTTCGGTTAGCTAATAGCTTTTTGAAGTGTTCCAAGGTGAATTTTTCGTCTGTCGATGAGACTCCAAGATGAGCTGTAAGTTTGTGTTTACTTAGGTCTTTTTCTGGAACGAGGTGAATGTACCCGAACCATTGGAATTGTATGGTGAAGCCCGTTTTGTCGCTGAAGGTTAGTTTGAATTGGTATTTTGTTGAGAGTTTTTGGTTTGAGGTGAAGTAGAGTAGATCTGCGTTCATTCCGCGGTTTATGAGCATGTAATACTTAGGGTTTAGCTTTATGAATATCCATTTTCCTTTGCTTGAAACGTTGTTGACGATTTTTCCTTTGACTGTTTTGACGAATTCCGGGACGGGCATGTTTAGGTTTTTGGGTTGTTTGGCTTCGATGTCCGCAATGCGTTTTCCTGTGATTTCTTTGTCCATTTGTCCAGCGATTACTGTTATTTCTGGAAGTTCTGGCATAACTTTCACAGACCAGATGGTAGGTTAGAGGAATTCGTTTGCAAATTATTTAAGAATGCCGGATTTTCCGGTGTTTCATAACGTAAAAAAAGGTTTGCGGCCTAGTGTGCAAGCTCATTGTTGGAGATGCCTCAGCTATTTAAGGACTGGTCGGGTTCTTTCTAGATAGGCGTCTACTTTTTCTCCAAGCGTTTTTTTCAGTAGGTTCATTCGGATGTTCAAGTATTCTTCGCGTAGCATGTCGAAGTGGAAGGAACTCCATTTCTTGCCTGCCACGTACACTGTGTTCCGTATGACTCCGCCTTTCTTGAAACCACAGAACTCAAGCACCTTATGGGCTCGTATATTATATTCTACGCTCCACGCTTCGCAGCGCTCTATGTTCAAGTGGATGAAGGCCATTTCGAGCAGAGCCACGGTTATCTTCTTTCCGAAGCCTTTTTCCCATAGTTCTTTCCTGCCAATGTAGGTGCCTAGGTCTGCGGCTTGCACGTTGCCCCATTCCTCTCTGCGAATGGCGGCGAAGCCTATGGGCTCGTTGGATTCCATGTTTTCCATGATGAAGTAGAGGTTATTCTTCTCTTTCATTTTTTCCTCATATTGTTTTTCCAGCTGAGCCATACTTACTATATTCAACGGTTTGCTTCTGCTATACATCATCAGCTCGAAATCGTTCTCCCAAACGTGGAGCAGTTTCAAGTCATCTTTCTCTAAAGGTCTAAACCTGAGGTTGCCAAACTCGAACATCAGCTTCACTTTTTCTTAAGCTATATGGCTCCTAAGAAATTAACTTTCGCGTTGCTTCTTCTTGTATATTTATGGATTTGCAGATGTGTTCTTAATGCTCTACAGTTCTATGTGTCAACGATGTCAATGTACAATTTATCTCTATTAAGGTGGAGAAACTTTTTATGTTTCAGGGGTTTGACGAAGAAGTGTAGCTTTACCTTACTATGCGTGAACTTGGATAGGACTGTGCGCGTGTCGTTATCTTCCTCGGTTGCCTCTCTAATTTTGATCATACACCATCCCCTATTAGTTAGTTCTAGTGTCTCAAAACCTTTGATTTAATTTAACCATCATTTTGAATAATGATTCTGTCTTCATAATCGTTAATATTAATTAGCGTAGAAACTTGAAGGTAAGCGCTTGCGCGAAGGCGTGTGTCCTCATTATGGGGAACCACGCACACCCCTTACGGGGTATACATTAGCGGTGCTAGATTCAGTTTTGTGGTATGCGTGTTTAATCTTTATATAATGAGGGGTGCTACGTTTTTTGGGGTTTCTGATTTGATTGAAGGTAAGAGGGTTCGTTTGCGTAGCTTTGAGCTTTCGGATCTCGACGAGATCATGAGGCACTGGAACAACATAGAGTTGAGAAACCTCGTTGGAAGTGCAGGTAGAGGCCCGGTGTGTCGCAATGATGAAGAGGAATGGATCAAAAGCACATGGAAACAGCGGCAAGAAAGAAAAGCATTCACGTTGGCCATCGAAACCATTTCAGATAGTAAGCTCATAGGTGGAATAGGTCTTTTTAATATTGATTGGACCAGCAGATCCGCTATGCTAGGAATCAGCATATACGGCCCACAAAGTCGAGGCAAGGGCTATGGTCAGGAATCTATAAATCTGATTCTTGACTTCGCTTTTCGAATTTTGAACCTTAATAGGGTTGAACTTGATACTTTTGATTTCAATGAACGAGCGCAGAAGTGCTATCTGAAAGTTGGGTTCAAAGAAGTTGGGAGAAGAAGGAGAGCCCGCTTTATAGACGGGCAGTATCATGACGATATCATAATGGACATTTTGAAAGACGAGTGGCTAGCTAAATCTGAAGAGTAGAAAAGTGCGTGATCTTCTGTTTTGACGGACTATTCATTAAAATGCACGCGCAAGAAAAAGGAATTTCCCAGGGGATCTCGCTACAGACATTTGAGAATGGGCTGCTAAGGAATTCTAGCTGGCGACAAATCTTAAGTGAGGATAATTGAGGAAATAATGTAGGAGCTTTGACGATTGGATGTTCAAAAAGCGATAGGCTTATTGAAGAAAATGGGACGAAATTGGAAAAGTATAGGTTGAATCATCTACTCGACAAAGGGAGAGATGATGAGGTTCCGTTGGGATATTTGAGGCGGCTTCAGAACGATGATGGAGGCTTTCCATATGATGACGAGAAAGGTAAACTAAGCAGCGTCAATTCTACTGGTGTAAACTTGAGTCTCATGGTTGAGTTGGGATTGACTGAGTTAGACGTGTGCAGAAAAACCCTAGAATACCTTATGAGTGTTCAGGGTGAAGATGGAAGCTGGGATGAAAGCCAAGCCATAAATCAGTATAACCCACCGTTTTGGAATATGCCGGGAGATTTGAAGACGAAGATGTGGCTGACCGCGAATATCTTGAACTATTTAGTTCAGCTTGGTTACAGGGAATCCGAGGCTGTGAGAAAAGCAGCGCAGTTTCTTCTGAAGAATCGAGACGAAAAGGGGAAGTTTGCTGGTTTCTTGCATTCAACGTGGATATCGGTGGGGGTGTTTGGACAATTGGAAGGAGTTGATTCTGAGGTTGTGAAAAAGGCATTACGAGTGATAGAGCAAAATATCGATCGAATGGAAGATGGAGCAGTGGATTTTATCTGGTGCTTGGAATGTTTTTATCTTGCTGGAGTCGGCAAAGATGACTCGTTAGTTAAAAAGTGCATTGACAGAGTGATTAAGTTACAGAGGCAGGATGGAGCGTGGGCATCAGCGGACGAAGAGAAATACGCTGTTTCTACAGCGATCAACGCATTAAGAAGTTTGAAGATGTACAAAGTCTGGTGAACTGAAAGAAGTTTTGCGCGCGGTTTGTTTGCCTAAGATGTGTGCGATTATGCGAGTTCTCCGACTTTTTTCAGGTTCTCAATGTCGTTTCTTCGTTTGTTTATGGGAGTTTCCAAGATTAGCGGCAATTGTCCCAGTCTGCTTTTCAGTATGTTTCTGAATCCTTTCTCGCCGATTTTCCCCATTCCGATGTGTTCGTGTCTGTCCAGCTTGGAGCCGAGGCCTCCTTTAGAATCGTTTAGGTGAACAAGTTTAAGCTCTTCTAGGCCTATTGTCTCGTCGAATCTCTGCAGGGTATGTTTGACGGCTCCTCGGGAAACTATGTCGTAGCCAGCAGCATATGCGTGGCATGTGTCGAAGCATACGCCGATACGTCGTCTGTTCTCAATTCCGGAAGCGATGTGTTCGATGTCCTCAAAGGAAGACCCCATACTATTTTTGGTTCCCGCAGTGTTCTCCAGAAGAAGAATAACATTGTTCTCAACTGCGGAAAAGGAGTTGTTAATTGCCTCAATAATTCTCCTGAAACCGCTTTGTTTTCCGTGTCCGATGTGACTGCCCAGATGGGTGAGAACGTAGGGAACACCTAGCTCAGCTGCTCTGCGCAGCTCGTCTTTGAGGGTCTCGACTGATTTATGATAGATGTCCTCCTTTGGAGAAGCGAGATTCAAGAGGTAAGGTGTGTGAATGAAGACTGGCCATATCCCGCTCTGCCTCAGCTTAATCTTAAATTTTTCAATCGCCCCTAGATCCAGGTTTTTGGAGCGCCATCCACGTGGATTCCGAGAGAACATCTGCAGTGTGTTGCAACCCCTCTCCAGAGCTCTGTCAACCACGAGGTCAATTGATCCACTAATTGATAAATGAAGACCTAGCCTCACCTTTCGTGCCCCACTGAGGATTGTGTAAACTTGCATTTTTCCTTGCTGGTAGATATGTCTTTGGACCGCTTGTCTATTTCAATTTGTTGTTTACTCATGTGCGCAATTCAGCTTGGGTTTAATTTCGATAATGATTTTTTATTCATAGTTTAAAGATGAAGTGTCCGTTCTCAACGTTTTTACGAGTTGTAGTCTTTAGATTCTTTTGGGGGTTCAGAGTCTGTGCCGTCTTTGGATATGTTGAGTATTAATGAAGAGCTAGGGAATAAGGAGGATTTGGTTGAGGTAATGTGGAAGGCTTTTACCTACTTTCCGAGGGGTATCTGGGAAGGTGTCAATTACCTGGGAGACGTAAGTGTGAAGTGTGACTTGAAGATAAGGTCCAAAGAGGAAGTTCGCAGGGCTTTCGTTTTTTCTCATCTGATGAGGAGAATCCGAGAAATGAGGGATATGCTTAGGATTGAGAATCTTTTGTTGGCGGTGACGCATGATCCTGTGTTAGTTATGTTTCACAGGTTTGAGGTGGATAGGTTCAAGAGAATTGTCAACGTTGTTCACGATTACGTGTCGGATGATGTGGGCATGATATCCTTATTTGAGACGGATGAGGATGCTACGACAAAGATGGCTGCCCACGGTTTAGGTCATAACCAAGGACTCATGCATCATGCAGAACCCGTTGATCTGATGTATGCGGGGTTACTGGGTGGAAATCCTATAAAAATAGATGGTTTTTGCAGTAAATGCCAACGGAAGCTGAAGAAAAGAATTGTGTAAATTTTGTACCGAAGAAGCTGAAAAATTCAGCCGCCCCTACAGTTTTTTACATGGAGATCTATGTTTGAAAGAGCGTGAGAATATTGAGAAGTCTGTGTTGACGGATTGGTGTATTCATTAGTTTTTGGATGTTTTTGGGCAGTTTGTATTGGTGTGTTTTGAGTTTAGTTTGGAGAGAACCGAAAAGATTTAATTTAAGTTGTGGAACGCATTAGAATTTGTGGGGGACGTGTTGGAGTGAAGACGTATTTGACTTTGATACTTTATAGTGAAGGAGCGAACCCTATCGAGATTGTTGACCGGCTTCGTTCTCTTGGATTTGAACCGATTACGGGAGTTCATGATCACGTTTATGACTGGGGGAGGAAAAGGGTTGAACTGGAAGATATTCTGCAAATCGCGAGTTCCGTGCATGAAACATTAAAGGGTTTGAAAGTTTTCTACAGGTTGGAAACAAAGTAGAAGGCTATCTTGGTTTAGTGCTGTTGTTGGAGGATTGCTTCTAGTATTTTTTGGGCGCATTCTTTCGGCGTGTGTTTTGTGGTGTTTATGGCTATTTCTGGGTTTTGGGGTGGCTGGTATGGTTGTCCTATGCCTGGGACGGTTGGAGCTTTGTCTTCTTTGGCTCGTTTGTAGATTTGTTTTGGTGCTTGGTGGGTTTTTCTTCGTTTGGTTTCGCGTTCTATGCAGACTTTTAAGGGGCATTCTAAGTAGGCTTCTATAAAGTTGGGGATTTGTTTTCTTGCGTTTTCTCTGTAGCGTCTTAGGTTACCAGTGGCGTATATTATGACGTTTACGTTGTTTTGTGTTAGGAGTTTGGCCACGTAGACAAGTGTTGCATAGACTATGTCGCGTTCCTCAAGCGAATAAGTGGGCTTAGGGGTCAGTACTTTGCGTAAAGTA
>JAUUWK010000032.1 GCA_030589055.1 Candidatus Bathyarchaeota archaeon
AAAACCTTTCACACATGCGCTCTTCACATCTCAGTAGGCCAAGCTTCTCTTGCCCAGTAGGGTTTTTTAACATATGAGTATATGAAGTGGCTAGCTGTGGCCCCATGAGATGCAGCGACTGTGATCAAGCGAAGACCCCCGTGGACGACATCGCCTACAGCGAAGATTCCTTCAATATTTGTTCTCTGAGCTCTGTCTGTCAAGATGCAACCACGTTCGTCAGTTTTCAATCCAAGGTTTTTGAAAACTTCATTGTTAGGGATAAGCCCTATTGCAATTATAACTGCGTCAACTCTCTTCTGTAGTTTCTTTCCTTCTTGTTTTATCACAGCTTTTTCAACTCTATTGCGTCCTTTGATGGCTATTACCTCTCCTTTAAGAACGAAGTCAACCATTCCGCTTTTTCTGACTGTTTCCACATTTTCATCAAAAGCACGAAAACCTTCACGCCTATGAACCAATGTTATCTCATCGGCTAAGCTAAGCAATTCCAATGCCACATCAATAGCAGTGTCTCCACCACCAACCACTAAAACTTTCTTTCCCACAAACTCCTCTGGATGAGACGCGAAATAATATACTCCTTTACCTCCCTTGCTGAACTTCGATTCATTAGGTATCCCCAGCCTTCTAGGATTAGTTCCAGTGGCAATAACCGCGACCCTTGATCTACGCTTTTTCTTGTAAGTAGTTACCGTGAGATCTTTGGCAACAATCAAGGCAGCCTCTTGCTTTACTGTGACACCAGTGAGTCGAAGATGCCGCAACCAGTTTCTGACTAATTCTATAGCCACTATTCCCTCCGGAAAACCAGGATAGTTTGGAATTATCTTGTTAGGATAAAGAGTCGCGAGGAGGCCGCCCATCTTATCTCTTTCGAGAAGAAGAACCTTCAAGTGCCTAGTCGCACACATAATAGCCGTATTCAACCCTGCAGGACCGCCACCTACAACAATGACCTCAAACTCTTCTTCTTCTTCAGACAAACTCTCCACCACATTACAGCTACTCACCTTATAACAGATATTACTGTTATTTTTAAAGCCTATATTCCTGGCTAACTAAAACTGAAAACAAAACAAGCCAAAAAACGTTAACCGTTTCTACGTTATTTTTTGATCTAAACGACAAAAGTCCCCCTACGATCTCAAATTTTCTTAAAGTCTTCAATCTAAGTTTTTAAACTGCAGTTCTTATATCTGCCCTACAATAGTTAGCTTTAGAGTCGAGAGAGGGGTAGAGAATGACGAAAACAGTTTCAATGAGAATTGAGAATTTGGATTTTAGTTTTGAGAATTCACCAGTAAAAATTATTGCAAATAGGAATTGCCCAGAAATCCAGCTTGCTGGATTAAAGGTAGGTCCTTTTGAAGAAGGAAATGAATATGAAATTCAATACTGGATAGCTATGGGGCTTACTAAGTCCGGAATTGCCCGTTTTCGAGAAGACGAAATGTTAGATGCAGCTAAACTTTACAAAATTCAATGGAAAGAACGGGTTCAAACAACTAGGCAAATATCCAAACTGCCAGAAGGTTTCTATCCAAAACTTCGCAGGTACTCAGCAGAATTAAGAGACGAAATAACCAAAAAGCCTGAGAAGATGCGAGAATACGAAAAGGTCAGGCAGTTAACACAAGATACTATAAATTCAAGATTGAAAAAAATTGTTTCGCTTGCCTCAGCCCCAGCTCAAACAGAGCAGGTTCTAAAAAATTTTACGAGCGAGGAAAGATTTCTTTATAAGGAAACTTTCAAGCTCATCAATGAATGGAGAACACAGATAATCAAGAATGGAGAAGGAGAAAAATGACGGAAGAGTTAGAAGTCATAGACCCTCAAGAACACTTACAAGAGCTGTTTAAAAAGGAAAAATACCGCCAAAGAATAGCTCAAGTAGCAGTGGCGGGTAGAACAACGCTTATAGTTGATTTTGATGATCTTTTGGCTTTCGACCAAGAGCTTGCTGAAGAACTCTCGAAACATCCTGATGAATATCTGAAATACGCAAACAATGCGGCTTACGCACAATTGCGGACAGAAGACCCCGAGTATGCCGAAAAAACAGAAACAGTAACCGTTAGAATTGTACGGTTGCCAGAAACTGCAAAGTTGCGTAAACTTGGCTCAAAACACATCGGAAAACTCGTCATGGTGCAAGGCATAGTTGTCCGTTCAACAACAGTCCGCCCAATGGTCATGCAAGCAGTGTTCAGGTGTAAAAGATGCGGAGAAATAACACCTGTAAACCAAACAGGTCCATTCCTTAGAGCCCCTTTCGCATGCACCAACCCGTCATGCAGAGGAAAAGGACCCTTCGACTTCATACAAGAAGAATCAACATTCATAGACTCCCAAGAACTCCGAATTCAAGAAAGACCAGAAGACCTCCCACCTGGACAACTTCCACGCACACTAAACATCAAACTCATGGACAGAGAAATAGTTGATGTAGCAAGACCAGGCGACCACGCCTCCATAGTTGGAACAGTTCGAGCAGTAGCACCAACACTTCCAAGAGTTGGAAAACTCCGCGCATTCATTTTGCATATAGATGCCAACTCGATTGAGGTTCTAGGTAAAGAGCCGGAAACAGTGCATCCATCCCCAGAAGAAGAAGAAAAAATCCTTGAACTTGCAAAAGACCCGTGGATACATCGAAAAATCATAAATTCAATTGCCCCTTCGATATACGGGTACGAGCACATAAAAGAGGCGATAATGTATCTTCTTTTTGGCGGTATGCTAAAAAGGCTTCCAGATATAACAATAAGGGGAGAACTGAACGTTCTTTTGATAGGGGACCCTGGAACAGCAAAATCCCAGCTTCTGCAATATGTGGCAAGACTTGCACCTCGTGGATTATACACTTCTGGACGGGGAACAACAGCCGCAGGCTTAACAGCAGCCGTCATACGGGAGGCAAAGGGTGGAATGAGCCTTGAAGCTGGAGCCCTTGTACTGGCTGATAAGGGAATCGCATGCATTGACGAAATGGATAAGATGCGTCCAGGAGATAGAGTTGCGATTCACGAGGCTATGGAACAACATACTGTTTCAATTGCAAAAGGCGGCATCGTCGCAACACTCAACGCCAGAACAGCCATACTCGCAGCCGCTAACCCTGCCTTAGGAAGATATGAACCCCACCGCACAGTAGCAGAAAACATCTCGTTGCCAGTTACAATACTTTCAAGATTCGACTTAATCTTCATCCTAAGAGATGAGCCAAATAAAGAGTCAGACAGCAAAATGTCTGAGCACATCCTTGAACTTCACAGAAAAGGGTCAAGCCCCGTCGAACCACCAATACCAACAGAACTTCTAAGAAAATACATAAGCTATGCCAAGGGAATAAAACCAGCACTAACAAAGGAAGCAGTCCAACGCTTAAAAGACTTCTACATGGCTATGCGTTCAGCAAGCGAAACAGAAGGCTCACCAGTAGCCATAACAGCACGCCAACTAGAATCACTTGTACGCACAGCAGAAGCAAGAGCACGCTCAGCCCTCAGAAAAAAGATTTCAGCAGAAGACGCAGAAGCAGCCGTCGCCATAATGAAGAGGTCCCTTGAAGAGGTTGGAATTGATGTATCCTCATCCAAATTTGACATAGACTTAATAATGACTGGAAAACCGAAAAGCCTAAGAGACAAACTTCAAACGGTGCTTTCCACAATAATGGAAATGCAAAGAGAAACTGGACTAGTTGAAAAAATAGCACTTCTAAGCGAACTAGAAACAGAATATAAGATCTCAACTGGTGAGGCAGATCGCCTCATAAGCCAATTACTACGCGAAGGGACAATCTACTCGCCAAGAGAGGGTTACCTAAAGAAAACCTAGAATTAAGAAAATGGTTCCAAAAAAAGAAAATAGCTGCTATTGCGCTGCTTCAACATTGGTCGCCTTGTAATACTGAGCATTTGACGTAAACACAGTTATACCCACCGTGAGACCCACATCATTTAGAGCTATGCTATCAGGATTCATCACGTAAATAACAATGCTCCAACCAGACTTTAACGTTAAATCATCAGCAGCTTGCTGGAACGTCCGCGTAGCATTCTGAACGGTGATGCCAACGCTTGTGCCAGTAATGTCCGTTGATGTCACCTCTAAGTCATCTGAAATGGTTACGTTGCTTGTTCTCCAGTAGTAAACGGTTTCCCACGCACAATCTTGCCCTCTCACCGAGATTTTGTCAAACACAACGTCTTTTCCGCCGGTGTTTACGATGACTATTACTGCTTGTGCCCATGAACCAGTGGTGTTGAACCAAACATGTTGTTTAGTTAGGTGCAATGATTCTTCCTGCACCCTTGTCGTGGTCACGTTTATGGCATAGAACGTCACAACAGTCGCAAGTAGCACGGAAACCACAAGGATTATCAGTGTAGTCACTACGACGCTTAAACCTTTCTTATTCCTTAACAGATTCATAAATCCATCTCCAAATTTGAGTTTACTAACATTAATGAAAAAGAAGAGTAAGACGCTTTGTACGTAACAAGAGCTAACGCAATCCAATGATTATTATTCACATAGTTGATTGAAAGTTAGAACCCAACGAAAGGATTAGAATTAAGTTTTGAATTTGGCTTCACTTTGTTTCAGAGAAGCGTTAAAAATGTATTCACTACACTTAGATGATGAATAGGGGATGTCTAATGAAAAACGTCTCGATCGTCGTCAGCACCCGCCCGGAAATAATAAAAATGGCACCCGTTATTAGAGCTTTGCAGAAGAGCAAAATCCAGTTGATTTTTGTCCATTGCGGCCAACATTATGATTACAACATGTCCCAACAGTTCATAGAAGAACTCGAACTCCCATCCCCGGATTATCAGTACAAAGTCAAAGCGCACTCGCAGGGAGCACAAACTGCACGCATAATGACCCATATGGAACGATTGCTAAAGAAAACATCACCTGCACTTGTCTTGGTTGAAGGAGACACAAATGGAGTCTTGGCAACGGCTTTAGCAGCAGTAAAACTTGGAACACCTGTGGGACATGTCGAAGCGGGATTAAGAAGTTTTGATTTACGCATGCCGGAAGAACATAATAGACGTCTAACAGATCATGTATCCACCTACCTATTTGCACCCACCGAAACCGCTGAAAAAAATCTGAAAAGAGAAAATGTCTGGGGGAAAATCTACGTAACAGGAAACACAGTTATAGACGCGGTGATCCAACACTTATCCATAGCTGAAAAGAAATCAAAAATACTAGAAAACATTCACTTCGAATCATTTGCCCTAGCCACTGCCCACAGAGCAGAAAACGTAGACAACCTAACAGTTCTCAAAAATTTCATGGAAACCTTTGCAGAAGCCCCCATACCAGTGATTTATCCCATGCATCCGCGAACAAAAAAAAGACTTCAACAGAACAGAATCTACACCAAAATCAAAAAATCAGAAAACATACAGATTTTGCCACCCGTCGGCTATCTAGATTTCTTAGTTTTAATGAAAAAGTGTGAAATGATAGTGACCGATTCCGGCGGCATACAAGAGGAAGCAACAGCATCATGCATAAGAAAACCAGTGTTAGTAATCCGACTTTCAACCGAGAGACCAGAAGCTGTCAAATCAGGGTTCGCCGAAATTGTAGGCACAGAAAAGCATAGAATACTAGATGCAATGAAGAGAACACTAAAACAGCGAAAGAAATTACCAAGAAAATCTCCATACGGAGATGGAAACGCCGCTGAAAAAATCGCTAAGATAATCAAGGAAGAACTGGCTGGTTAACCTTCTTCTTATGAAATATATGTGATTCTCTTGTCTTCTTCCTTACGTATCTCCTCTGCTTGCAAAGCTCTTTTTTCCTCAATTTTCTGTAGACGCGTAATCATTTTATCCGCTTTTGAAATATCTTCATTCAAACCAGTTAAATCAACGTCAACGCCAAGCATTGTTTTCAACACTTCTAAAACGCTTTTAGCAGCCTTTGGATCAGGTAAGTACCCACGGGTCTCACCTAAAAGACAAAGAGCACCAATCTCCTTGAAACGCGCTAAACCCAAAATCAAACCAGCGGTGCCCACAATAGGACTTCCCATGGAACTCAATACAGCTTCAGCTTGAATTGCCCTGTTCAAAAGCTCTTGATCGGTGGCAGCCGCAATAACCTTAGGCCTATCTCTAACTTCCATTCGGTAACCGCCAATTGTGACAATCATTCTCACTTTATGTCGCTTAGCAAAATCCAATATGCGATCGGAGATCTCATACTGACCCTCAATCGTCTGAGCTTGGCTGTCACCCGTGAAAAAGATAAGGTCGTTTCCTCCGTCTTGGCTTTTCCAGAAATGAAAAGTCCCACGTAAAAGCCTAACGCTTCCTTTCCTGCTAACAAGCACGAAATACGGAAAGTGAGGAGAATAGAGATAAGCGAGCTTTTTGGCGTTTAGTTTTTTGACTAAATAGCGAGTGGCGATTTTGCCTACAAGCCCCAAACCTGGAAGCCCTTCAATTAGAATGGGATTCTTTAACTCAACTCTTGCGCGTTCTTTAATGAACGTTTCTTTCATCAATTGGAACCCCTTTTCAGGGCCATTCTGTACTTAAGATACTTGTCATCAGGGGAAAACTTAGGTGGATGTGGCACCCGAACCTTTCCGTCGCAATATGGGCAGTTATCTTTCTTCAAAGTGTATTTTCCGCAGTTCTTGCATCTCCTCGAAAGCCACACCACTACTTTTCCCTTCTGAAAGACCCTTGTCCGCCAGCTTTCACAACGTTTGAAACAACTTTTTCAGCGACGCTTTGAAAAATGGTTTCTGCATGCTTATAGTTTTCCGCTAGAACCTCAATGCGGTATTTAGGTGCAGCAACAACATAAAAACGAAGTTCCGCGTCTTTAGCTTTCTCAGCTTTTTCAGCCTTCGAAAAAGCTTCTTTAAGGATTTTTACTCCATTAGGCTTCATGCAATGAAGTTCAACTGTGCCTTTCACTTTAACCATGGGTATGTGTATACGTTCTTTCGCAACTTCAGTAAGGGCCATTGCAAGCTTGTCGGGCACACCTATTTTTGTTAAAACTTCCATTCCTTCCTTTACAACTTTCTCGAAGGTCTCATACAAGCCGTACTCCTTCTCCATAAGTACGCCAGCTTTTTCGTAAACCTCCTCCAATGATAGCTCAGTTTTTTCACCAACACTCCGAAGCAAAGCTTCAGCTTTTCTCTCCTTTTTCCATAACATAATCTTCTCGATTTTCTCTCTTTTTGTGACCCTTCTGAGAGATAGATCTATGTGTCCCTTTTCTGTGTTCACTCGCAAAACTTTCAAAACAACCTTTTGTCCTTCGCGGACAAAGTCACGAATGTTTCGAATCCAAGAAGAAGATATTTCAGAAATGTGCAGTAAACCTTTTTTTTCATATTCCTCATATTCATCCAGTTTCACATAGGCACCATAGTCCATAACATTCTCCACAGTTGCCATCAGTAAGTCGCCGACTTCTGGCCATTCCTGTTTTCTTAATGCCATTACAGTATTCATCCTTATTCAAAAATTGCGATTATTTCGCCCTTGATTATTGCCTTTCCACCCGAAGGCTTTGCAAGTTCAGCTCCGCAAACGTTACAATTAACCTTGTTTGCGGCATGGCTGAAAAGCATTTGTTCGTTGCCGCACTTCAGACATTTTACTCTGAGAAAACTGCTTCTCGGTCTTGGAATAAGTTCTTCCCACTCATCCATCATGCCAACCTCAACTTCATGTAATAACTAACTTCCTTAATCGTATACCGTCTTTATGTCTCGTGTAACTGCAAACCTTGCATTTTAGCTTCAAAGTTTGTTTTTTCGTCGTCTTAGCAAATTCCTTTTGGAGAGGATACTTCTGTCCACCATAGCCTTTCTTTGCCCGTTTGTGACGGCGCTCACCTTGAGCTAAGGCTCTCCGCTTTCCAGCTTTGTATAGAGCAACTGTGTGAATTTGATGCTTTTTACATCTTGGGCAATAAGTCCTAATCTCCTTAGGAACATTCAATTTAATCACAACCGGCTTGCATAAAGAAAACACACTCACTCTTATAGTTTTTCACAGAACAGTTAGACTTCAACCCTTTCAGTTAAACCCTGTTTAACTAAAATCTTAGCGTTCTCAGCAGGCAAAGATGCAACATCTTCAACCCTGAAAGGCCCATAAGTTTCCATGTCCGCTCCGATAATTGCTGGAACCTCCTTCAAAAAGCGTATAACAGTTTTCTTATGCTTTTGGTCAACATTCACCTTTGGCGAATAACCACGGAAAATGTTCTTAACGAAGCTCTGATAAGCCTCGGCGAAGGGTAGAATCCCTATGTATATTTTTTTCTCTTCCACCGTCAAAAAACCTGACGAAATTTTTTCGCCGTTAGCCGCTTTCTTAACCAGTTTTCTATAGCGTGCTTGAACCAATTCATCAACCATACGTTTGACGTTTCGCATTTCGCTTTTAAGAAGCCGGGCTTTAACTGTTCTTTTATCAAGCATCCGACCTTCCTCTTTAAGTCTCCTCAAATAGTCAGCAATCCTAGAGTAGAAATCACTGGAAAGCTTTCCAAGCTCGACCTTTTCAACCTCCCCTTCCCAAACTTCATACAATTCATTATACATTTGATTCTATCACTTCTCCCCTTCCTTTGCAAACGAGCAACATGGCTACTGCTGTGGGCAGCTCAACCCTTTGTTTTTTGTAAGGACCAAACACTTCATCACCTAGTCTGAACTCCGGCGCATCAGAGACATAAACAATTACGGCGCCAGTTTTAAATGCCACTGCACTCTTGAACGGGTCAAAATCATCTATCGCTGAAACTGAAAACTCAATTTTCTTCAAGCCAGTTTTGCCATGTAAAGTGCCGACTAATCTAATTAAACGATGGATATCTGTTGTGACAACAGTGTCAATGCTAGCAGATTGTAGTTTTGCACTCTGCTCGGCTATTTTTCTCCAAGTTTCAAAACCGATTCCTTTGACAGCACCCCAAGTTCCTCTGTTCAACCAGTTTTTCAGAATAACATCCCTATGCTCCAATATCGTTTCAGCTTTCTTTTTCGTTAGTCCAATTCTCCTAAGATTCTCTTCTTTGGCACTACGAATGAAGTTTTTCATTCCCAACGCCAGACGCTTGCGCCAACCAAATTCGAAGCGTGAGCTTTGAGAAGGCGGTGTTTCTCTCAAACTTTTCTTGTCTAGCCCATGAAAAAACACGTCGAAACCCAGACCAGTAATATAGTCAACAATTTCTTTACGTGCGATAGCGTCGAGTCCCTTTGCCGCTTCGCTTTCAACATGAACATGGTAACCGCGATGCCCAGAGAAGAACACATGTATGTCCTTTCCAGAAAAACCGAAATCCAGCATCAACATGTCCAAAAGCTTCACAGTCTCCGTTTTAGCGGAATCCAAACAAACTTCACAGGGCCACGTGCTCACTTCAAATTTTTCGCCGCCACAAACAGGGCACTCGCTGGGAGTAAATCCTTTTCCGGTTAAACCACAAACACCGCAAACCCAATTATCATGAAACTTATCACACGGAGTTGGAATATGATCAGCATCAATGTCAAAAACCAAATCTGCACCCAGCCAACCCTTCCTGTCCATATCAGCCTCAGGATCCTCATAACAAGCACACGAACAATAAGCGTCAGATGGAACGGAACTCTGCAAAAACTCCTTCAATTCATCACTGCTTCTGAAATTTTTATGACGAAGCATCCAACCCTCAAACAAAGCAAAACCGAATTCACGTCTATCAATCTTTGAAAGAGAACTAAATGAATAATCCTTCGTATAGTAGTTACGAAACATCCTCTGTACAAAACTAATCGGTTTCAAGTTCATCTACCTAATCTTAACAGCTCTTAAAAAAAAGGGTTTTGTTCCACTGGTCCTTAAACTCATCAACACGTGGAGAGGATGAGCCTTCATCTTTATCAAAGAATCGACCACAACTTCTGATGGCTGGACTCAGCTATTTCCATCCCAGATTCATCAAGACATAAATAACGCATTTGAGCGATTGCTAGGTAGATATCGAACTTCAAAGAGAAATAGAGGGCTGG
>JAUUWK010000028.1 GCA_030589055.1 Candidatus Bathyarchaeota archaeon
GTTGCTCGTCACATCGCGCGATATTCAGTTTGCTTTGCCAGGAATTTGGGTTACTTTCACTCTTTCAGGGCAACTATGAACATTCAGCGCGTGCAAAGTTGCTGGACTAGAGTACACGCCAGTGGAGAACCTAGTAACAAGTATTTATGCGGTGTCTGTGATTAGTGTAACAATTAGCGAAGTGAAAAAGTGTGAAAGCTTTGGCATTGTTGTCGGGTGGACTGGATAGTACTCTAGCGGCGAAGCTAATCTTAGACCAAGGTATAGAAGTTGTTGCATTAAACTTCACTTCCCCATTTTGTCTATGTGGGAAAGGCGGTTGTGGAGCAATAGGAATCGCGAGACAACTCAACATACCAATCAAGATAATCAACTCTGGTGAAGACTATTTGAAAGTTATAAGGAAACCAAAGCATGGTTACGGAAAAAACATGAATCCATGTATCGACTGCAGAATATTCATGTTAAACAAGGCAAGGAAGTATGCCGAAGAGATTGGAGCCTCGTTCATTTTCACTGGTGAAGTATTAGATGAAAGACCGATGTCTCAGCATAGAAAGGCTTTAGATATAGTAGAAACAGAGGCGGCGTTAAATGGAAGAATTCTTAGACCTCTTTCTGCTAAATTGTTGCCGAAAACGGAAGCCGAAAAGAAAGGTTGGGTCGATAGAGAAAGATTATTGGATCTTAGAGGCAGATCCAGAAAGAGACAATTAGAAATGGCAAAAGGCTATGAAATAAATGATTGTCCTTGTCCCTCAGGCGGTTGCTTGTTAACTTATAAGGAATTCGCAGGCAAAGTTAGAGATTTGTTTGAATATAAGAAAAGAATAAAGATGAAAGATATCCTTCTCTTGAAAATTGGTAGACATTTCAGGTTTAAGAAAAACAAAATAATCGTTGGTAGGAATCAAGACGAGAATAAGCGACTGCGAGACTCAAAAGATGGTAATGATTACTACTTTGAAGTTCCAGATTGTGGCAGCCCCATAACTCTACTTCAAGGTCCCAAAACAAAAAAAGCAATAGAAATGGCAGCTGCATTAACTGCTCAGTATTCAGATTCAGAAGAAAATGAAACTGTAGTGAAGTTTGGCATGGAAAAAATGAGTAGATCAATAACCGTATTGAAGTTAAGCGATAAAGCGATAGAAAAGTTGCGAATAGAATAATACTCAGAATAATTGTTGGCGCTACTTGCTTGTAGTGGAGTTTTTGATTGCATCATGATTCTGAAGAAGTTATTGCAATTGGTAGAGAAATATGGCTTAGTAGCTCTCGTTTATAGAGCTCAGCCGTATTTAGCTCAATTTCAACGGGACATGGTTGTATCTTCTAAAATTCGGTTCGTTCAAGCAATGCATCTGGAAAGAAGAGAGAGAATTGAGGAAGCAATTGAACTGCTTAAACAAGCTGCTGACTTCTTTCCTCCATCGGGTTTTGAATATTTGGTGAGAGCAGCAGAACTCGCTGAAAGGAACTCCATGTATAAAGAAGCTTGCTTATTATGGTTCGAATCTCTATGCCACACTCATGACTTTCACTTAAAGCTAGTTTCCTTTAGAAACGCTGTCAAGAACCTTATTCTAGGTAAACTCAACCAAAACTGTGAGCGCTAGTCTTCCATTTCTTTCTTGTAGCGCGCGCTTCCATAACAACTGGCAACGCTAATATCTCAACCTCCCTTCATCTATTTCAAGAATTAGCCCTTCATTTTAGAGCTACTTCTCTGCACAGTTCACAATAACTTGTGCCTATGGTCGCGCCCGGCTTCTACTGAGATTTGTTCACGTTAAGGGGCTCAGCAGCAGCTGAAAACCAAGTAGAACCAAAACGTTACTTCGTCTCAACTCCTAAGTGTTTCATAACGCTCTTGTAGATGTTTAAAGCTTCTTTTTCGCTATTGACATTTTTTATTAGCGTTCTACCTCCTGCAAAAAGGCTGACCTCCGAATCATTGTGTTTAAACACCACAACAAAAGACGACTTTAACAGGACTTTGAAACGCTCGCTTAAACGACTATATACATGATCAATGTTCAGTGTTAAGGGTTTTCTGGGATTGACATTGACGGTGTTTTGGCCGCATAACCAAACTAGCCGTTCAGCTACTTCTACACCCTTCTTTCCTTTAGCCTCTCCGCAAACTGAGCATTCTGGATTTTTGAAAACATCAACTTTGGCTATGGTCATGTCATAAAAGTCACATATTAATAGGATATTCTTGAGCGTGTTTCCGATTTCTGCAAGTAATTTTATAGCTTCCATTGCTTCCATTGTCCCTATTATTCCTGTTGTAGCTCCGAGAACCCCGCGAGTTTCGCAAGTTTGCAAGTGACGGTCGTCTAGATCTGGGAAAACGCACCTTAGACATGGTGTTTCTGGAGAGTTAAAGACGGACAGATATCCTTCAATTCCTATAGCGGCTGCATAAACGTAAGGAATTCCCCTCTCTGCACATACCCTGTTGATGAGATAACGCGTATGCATGTTATCCAGTCCATCGACAACGCAATCAACTCCGTCAAGAATTTCCTCAACGTTGCCCTTCCTCACGTTTTCCGCTATGGGCTCTACATGGATTTCTGGATTCAACTCGTTGACTCTTCTCGCTGCAGATTCAACTTTGGGAAATCTTAAGTCGTTAAGGCTGTAGAGTACTTGTCTATGCAAGTTGTCCAATTCAACAGTGTCTTGGTCCACTAAACGCAAATTTCCGACACCTGCTAAAGCCAAATATTGAGTTGCTGCACTTCCAAGCCCGCCCAACCCAATAACCGCAACTTTTGAACGCCTTAGGTTTTCTTGTCCTTCACGCCCGAGCTCATGAACGACAAACTGCCTCTTATAATATACATTTGGATCAAAACGGATCATTATCAATCACCCTCTGCACATCCTATTTTGTTTCCTTGGTCTGTTCTTACGGGCAATGCCTCACTAACGAAAAATGTTGCGTTTAAACATTTTGATTGGCTACGGCGGGCGCGCATGATATCACCCCAGCAACATTACTGTCGCTCTAGAGTCTACTAGCAACTGGAACATTTACGATGACATTAATATTTGCTCTCTTCTATTGAAAACTCCAAAGTATAAACATGTCCTCAACCTTTTCTAGAGCCTCAATGTCCTCTGTTTCTATTGCTTCCTTCAAAACCAACAGAGCCTCATTTCCAACTGCTAAGACATCCTCTACACCCTTTTTGAAACTTTGTATTGTCTCCGTAATCTTTCAACCTTGTTGTCCATAACCAATCAACACTCTGAAGACCAGATGTTTCTCATAAGCCAAAATAGTCCCTTCTGAAATGAAGAAGAAGACACGCAGCAATCATCGGAATTAAGCATCAAACAACTGCAGAAGCATCTCACACGATTTGCATATATCGCCTACTGTAGGCTCTCCGCATCTGATGCATTTCTTTAACTCCTTCTTTTCAAACATTTTTCCTATGGCTGGCCTAGTTTTTTCCATCGACTTGAATATTGTGAATTTTATTCCAGCATGTTTCTCTTCCATTCTGTTCAGAAAAAGACGCATGTCATTCCTCATGGCTCCTGAAGCGTATGGACATGGTATGCCTTGAAACTTTATTTGTTTAGTGTAAGCATACAGAGCCGTTTCTTTTTCTGGAATTTCACAGAAGGGCTTTACTCTCCGCGTAAGTGTTGGATGTACCTGATCTGTGATTGGTTTACCTTTTGCCAATCTTAATACGTCGCCGTGAAGAATGTTCAGGAGAATTGTTTGTGTCTCATCATCCAATGTGTGGGCAGTTGCGAGTTTGTCCACTTTGGCGTCTCTTGCTGCGATGTTTAATGCTTTTCTACGTAGGACACCGCAGTACGCACATGGTGTCAGCTTGTTTTTTCCCTCTTTTTTCAGATGTCCAACAATCTCGTCAAGTGTATAGCCGTAGAGTTCTTTGAAAGAGATTATGTGATGCTCTATTTTGAGTTTTCTGCAATTTTTAGCCGCTATTCTCAAGGCTTCGTCTCGATATCTTCTAATTCCCTCGTCTACCGTAACCGCGATAAACGAGACTTTCGGATAGTCCAGCTCTATTTTGGTCAGAATATGTAATAGGCTGATGCTGTCTTTTCCGCCTGAAACCGCAATAGCCACACTATCACCATACTCAAGCATATTATACTTGATGATGGTCGCCCTGACCTTATCCTCAAAAGACTTGATGAAGCATCTTTTGCAAAGTTTCTCTCCTGAGTACGGCCTAAAAAAGAAGGCCTCCCTACGCTTGCAACTAGTGCAGACTTTACTCTCCATTGAATATTCACGTAGCTTTAAGCAATTTCTGGAATTACTAAAGTAAACAAGATACAATAATCTTTTGAAGAAGACAAGGAAACGACTCTAGAAAACAGATTAATATCTATCGTTCGATATACTACAGCATGATTTCTAACGTAAGGCTGCGAGAGAAAAAATGGAAGTGACTGTAAAATTTATTGGATCTTTCCGCACCATCTCTAGCAGAAGTAAGCTCACCATCGAGTGCAGGGAAATACCTAATGTAAAAAAAGCCGTAGAGAAAATCGTTGAGGAACTACCCAAACTTAAAGGAGCATTAATCGACGCAGATATGCAGGACCCTAGACCAAACACACTGATCCTCTTGAATGGAAAGGAAATCAGTATTTTGAATGGGCTGGAAACCCTGTTGAAAAACGGGGACGAGATTGTTTTTGTCCCAGTTTCACATGGCGGATGAGATTAACACAACCGCAGAGACTAATGTAAAAACTGATATCTGCTGCACCTTTTCCAATGCGTAAACGTGGTAGTGTCTGTAAGAAGACCTGAGGTTTTCTTTGTTCTTGATAAATATTTGGCGAACTATGTATCGACAAAAGCTGAAAAGAAATTGTTCCATGAGACGGCTTCTGTCCCATTCATGTTAAGAGTCTGCCAGATCATTAGAAAGTATGAGGTTCACCCGAGCATGATTAAGCTGAATAGTGTCACAGCCATTCCAGAAATAACTCCCATGGCTACCATGTGCTCTTGGTCATATTGGTGAGCGCACGCACGCTCGGGTCGTTTATCAAATCCCTTATCACTGGTTCTGCATATTCCCTGCTGTAAATGAAGACCAACGTTAATGTTTCTTCACTACTAGCTGGCTTCAAACCTAGCACTCAAGAATCCTATTCAACACTCGTATAAAAATGAAGCTCGAAACGACTTAAACTACTTGGTACTTCATAGTCGACTTCGTTAGTCTTTATGCTTTTGAGCGCTTCCTATTCGGCTGCACTAAACACGCGCTATAATTCTGTTTTTGTCGCGTAAACACATGACCAACTTTTGCCATATCGTTTAAGATAATTTTCCAGTTTCGGAAAGATATTTTGAATCCTTTCTAAACGTTTTCTTGCATTAGTACGATGTTGGAGCACTACAACTTGCCTTGGTTTGCTGAAGCTTTCAACTTCACCCGTTTCCCTTTTCCTTACAATTTTTATGCAGTCTTCCACTATACAGCTTAAAACGCATGCTCCGCAGTATACGCAAAGCTCTTCCGTTATTCCAACCTCCCCAGCCCTCCAAAACAAAGCATTAGTAGGACACACCTCCACGCAAAGCTTACATTCTATCCCTTGACAAGTTCGCTTGTCAATAGTTATGCTGCCATCAACAAAGAATTCACTCACGCCTGAAGGTGCGAGAAGCTCCTCTCTCTGCTTTTTCTTCTCTTTCTCTGTTGTTTCCTCCAATAGCTGAAAAATGTCGAGACTTGAGGACTTCTCACCTTTTTCAGACATTCACTCTCATCTTTTGCCAGATACTAGATTGAAGCGGATAATAAACAAATGTGAATTACAACTATTAATTCCAGATATACATAGAAACGCCGTGTTCTAGGCTGTTCCGCTCATCTCAATGATTTTCGGCACAATCCATTCGAAACCAATAGCCATCATGTGAATCCCAGCAGCACTAGTAGTCTTGCGAATCTCGCGAACCAGCTCTCCAAAGATTTCAACATTCTCCTCCCGAAACGCCTCCTTACTCTTCTCCCTCGCTCTGCGCAGGCGATGCTCCACATCCTCCGAGACTTTAATCCCAGGCACAAACTTGATCATCCAATTCATCATAGCCCTCGACTTAAAGGGTGCAACACCAATCAAAACAGGCGTCTTGAGATACTCCACCGCATCCAAAAACCGCTTAGCCTGCTCAATACTGTAAACACATTGCGTCTGAATAAAATCAACTCCAAGCTTCACTTTTCTCTCAATTTTCAAAATTTCAGCCTCCAAAGGATCAGCATTTGGTGCACCCGCAATACCAATATTAAACTTCGGCGGTTCCTCAATCTTATTACCCTTCAAATCCACGCCTTCATCTATCACCTTCCTCATCATATACGTAAAAGTCGCAGAGTCCAAATCAAAAACAGGCATAGACTCAGGAGTATCCCCAACCGTCGTGTGATCACCAGTCAAAACCAAAATATTCCTAATCCCTAAAGCACCAGCCGCCAAAACATCAGACAACAAAGCTAAACGATTCCTATCACGAGCAGTCATCTGATAAACAGCCTCCAAACCCACCTCCCTTTGAATCATATAAGACGGCACAAGAGCATTCATATACCCAAAAGACGTAGGATTATCAGTAACGTTAGCAGCAACAACATGACCCTTCAAAATCTTAGCCCCTTCGATAACCTCATGAAGATTCGTCGTCTTTACGGGCTCAAGCTCCCCTGTGAAAACAAACTTACCCTCACGAATCTGCTTCATCAACTCACTGTATGCTTCCCTCTTAAACGCCCCACCAATAACCTCCTCCTTTGCTTCTTCCTTTTTCTTCGCTATTGCCCCTATCGTTTCGCCGGGCAGTTCTCGTGGATGCTCTGAAATCCTATAGTCCCTAGGAATCCTGAACTTCTTAAACAAGTCAAGCTTGTTCCTCTCTTTTAGGCGATTGTAAATGAGTATCCAAGCACAGTCGCTTTTCCCTCCACCGACCTCACACTTCCCACTTGCTTGTCCGCCACAAGGTCCATTAAGGAGACTTTTAGCGCATCTAGTTATAGGACATATACCCCCTGTTTCGAACAGGATGCAGTCTCCGCAGGCTCGACACATCTCATAGAACTTCCCTTCTTTTGTGTCATGCATTCCGATGAACATCGTGTCGTTTGCTGGAATGATTATCTTGTTTGAGTACAAGTCTGCAAGTGTTTGAACTCCAACTCCGCATCCTAAGCTAATAATAGCGTCATATTCTCCTATGAGCGGATGAAGTGAAGATGCAGCTATCTGCCTATCACATTGGCGTAAAATCGAAATTGCCTTGATTTTCGAGCCGTTTCTGCCTCCGAGTTTTCTGTGCATCTCAAGCAGTTTCTTCAAAATCTCAGCTTGCTTTTCGCCACCGGCCTGTACTATAGCAGCGCATCCATCGCAACCCACTATCAGCAGGTTTTCAAGATTTCCGGTCATTTCAAAAATTCTTTCAAGCGGTTTCTGCTGGACAATAATCAAGATGTAAAGCCTCCTCTAAAGAACCTCTTATGAGCTTTAACCAGAAATATAAAAATTCCTATAGCCAAGACGCAAGTTTAATATTCATGGCTTTGCATCCCTTAAAGTTCTCACGATAGCAATTTAAAGACCATTTGAGGTTAGCATTATGCCCCCTCACAACCTTGCCGAAAAATGTTATCCTCCTTGCCGCAAGGCTTGTCCAGCAGAAATAAACATCCAAGCCTACATCGCTCTCATAACCCAAGGAAGATTCAAAGAAGCCCTAGAAGTCATAAGAAAGTACATTCCCTTTCCAGTGGTTTGCGGAAGAGTGTGCTTTAGCCCATGCGAGGAAGCATGTACAAGAAAAGACATAGACGAGGCGCTAAGCATACGAGCCCTGAAACGGCTCGTCACAGACTATGAGGTTGAGATGGGAAAAAAACAGAAACCAAGTCCGATACCGAAAAGATACAACGAGAAGATAGCAATAATCGGCTCTGGCCCCGCCGGGCTCACAGTAGCCTACGAACTTGTCAAGATGGGATACCCCGTTACAATTTTCGAAAAAGCTTCCAAACTCGGCGGCATGTTAAGAGAATGCATACCGGACTATCGCTTGCCAAAGGAAGTAGTCGACATCGAAATCCAATACGTTATAGATTTAGGCGTAGAAACAAGAACAAACACCACAGTAGGCAAAGACATTACTATAGACAACCTGCTCAATCAAGGCTACAAAACAGTCTTCATAGTCACCGGTGCCCCGCAATGCCTAAAACTAAACATCGAAGGAGAAAACCTAGATGGCGTTCTCCACTCCCTTGAATTTCTAGGAGACGTAAACTCTGGCAAGCACATCGAACTTGGAGACAAAGTGACAGTCATTGGCGGAGGAGACGTCGCCATTGACGCGGCCCGAACTGCAAAGCGCCTAGGTCCCAGTCAGGTAACCATAATATATAGACGGTCAGAGAAGGAGATGCCTGCGCATCACCAGGGAGTTGAAGAGGCAAAGCTGGAAGGTGTTAACCTTCATTTCCTGGCTTCCCCAAAAAGATTCATTGGCAAAAATGGGAAACTTGTTTCAGTAGAGTGCCTTCGGATGAGTTTAGGACCGCCAGATGACTCCGGTAGAAGACGCCCAGTACCCATCGAAGGCTCAGAGTTCACAGTGCCAGTTGACACAGTTATACTGGCAATAGGGGAGACACCAGACACATCATTCTTACCTAAGGAAGTTGAAATCACAAAAAGAAACAGGATCATAGTTGACACTGTCACACTTGAAACAAGAATGCCCGGAGTATTCGCTGGAGGAGATGTTGTCACAGGACCAGCGTCAGTGATAGAAGCCATAGCTGCAGGCAAGAAGGCCGCAGTTTCCATAGACCGCTACCTCAGGGGCCTCGATTTAAGAGCAGGAAGAGAGGAAAAGATCTCCGAAACGACATGGGTTACAGACGAAAAACTGCTAGAGAAAAAGCCTAGACACCCCGTGCCGCGTTTGGCCCCACCTCAACGCTCCGGAAATTTCAAAGAGGTTGAACTCGGGTTCAGTGTGGAAAATGGCATAAAAGAAGCCCACAGATGCTTGTTGTGTGGACCGTGTGCTCAATGCCTTCAAATCGAAGACATGTGCGAGTCAGATCTTGTGCTAGTGGATAAGGATGGATGCATTGCATGCACCAACTGTGAAAAAGTCTGCCAATACGGAGCTATAAAAGTTGAGAAATCCGTCGCAAAAGTTGACGAAGCACTCTGCAAGGGCTGCGGAACATGCGCAGTTGAATGCCCAGCAATGGCAATTTCCATGAGCAACTTCACAAACGAGAAAATCTTGGCTTCGATAAAGGAAGCTTCAAAGACATGGAGAAGCAACGAACCACATGTTTTGGCTTTCATCTGTAACTGGTGCCAGAACGGAAAAATTGACGAGCTTGGAGAACACCCAAGCGCTCACGTTGTTCCAGTTAGGTGCACAGGAAGGGTAGACCAACTGCATGTCCTTCAAGCTTTCTGGACTGGGGCAGACGGCGTCTTACTTATTGGCTGTCACGGTTCAGACTGCCACTTTGGTTCGGGCGCCTCAATTACTGAGAAAAGAATAGAAGAAATAAAGAAATGGCTCAAAATTGTCGGAATAGAGCCAGAACGGCTACGAACAGAGCAGACATCGCCTGATGAAAAACGTGATCTCAACGAAATCATCATGAACTTTGTGTCTAAACTAAAAGATATAGGGGTTAATCCATTACAAAAGAGAATCTAAGCAACCATCCTGTATGGCTTTTAAAACTAATTTTATAACTAAGCTGACACTTACTATAGTTAAGGTTGGAAGAAGAATGTGCGAATTCACCGTAATCCTTAACGAAGAAGTCGTATTCAAAGACGCAGTTTATGCGAAGATGGAAAGCAATAACGTTACAGTTAAAGATGTGCTCGGAGATGCCAACAATTTCAGAAACTGCAAGATTATTGAGGTTGACGTGAATTCCACTCGGCTAGTGCTATCGAGTGTCTAGATTGAATTAAACTTAAGTTTTTCGAATTCCTTTTCTAAATATAGAATTAGTGTTCCATAGGAATCGAAGATGTGGCTTTTCTCATGTCCAATGTTGCCTTCACTTTTCAGCACTTGACTTAGAGATTTGATAGCCTTCATCTTAAGCATTAATACTCAATTTCCTCGGAGCTGGAAGTTTCGCCTCTTTTCTCCAAACTATCCATTAACTCCCTAGAGATTCTAACACATTCTTTCACATGTTCCACAGATTCCTGCTCTGCTTTCATGTAATCTTCAAATCTAGCCTCTAGTTTTCGTATTTCTCTCGAAAATTCAGACGCCATAAGTTATATCTCCAACTAATACTTTTTTAACTCTTTT
>JAUUWK010000024.1 GCA_030589055.1 Candidatus Bathyarchaeota archaeon
AGATTCTTGGTAAGGCATCTATAACGACGGCAATAGAGTTTGAAGCCGAAAAGGGAAAAGTCAACGTTATGCTTAGGGATGTCGGTGCACTAGCTGATTTTGGGCCACACCATTTAAATGATGAGAATTTTGAAGTAATCGAAAATGCAGATTACGTATGTGTTTTCAATTGGGCTGGAACAAAGCGGTTTGGAACAGAACTAGCTGAGACTGTATTCCGCCGCGTAAAAAATGTTGGCAAAGGTAAAACCTATTATGACACAGCCGACCCAACAACTAATAAGGAGAAGCTTCGGAAGCTGATAACAAAGGTTTTGCAGAGCAAACACGTTGACATTTTAAGTGTAAATGAGAATGAAGCAATCTGCTACGCATCACAACTAAGCGACAGGATACAAAAGCTTGGAAAGACTTTACGACTTGATAATTTGGCGAAGGAATCTGCAAGACTTTTGGCATCGCATATACCTGCACGAGTTGACTTACATGCTACAAGTTTTTCAGCAACCTTCACTAAAAAGGGTGAAACCATTGTTCCAACCTTAAAAGTTCCAGTGTTAAGGGTTACAGGAGCAGGAGACGCTTGGAACGCCGGGAACATCTTAGGAGACGCCCATGGGCTCTCGGATGAGCATAGACTCGGGTTAGCCAACGCAGTTGCCGCCTACTACATTTCAAATCCTACGGGAGCACACCCTACGCGAAAACAGTTAATAAAATTCTGTAGAAAGTGCACGCGCATACGCTTTTAAAGATGAAAAAATCAGAATGTCGTATGCGTTTTTAGTTCAGAACAGTTTAGTACAGTATGATTTAATTAATCTTGTAAGAATAGAATGTTGGAGGTTATTGCTGTTGACGGTTCCTGGGAGATTTGATTTTGACAGTATTTTTAGAGCTTATGATATTAGGGGCGTTTTTGGTGAGCAGCTCACTGAGGAAGTTGCCGCTATCCTTGGAGTGGCTTTCGGTGATTTTTTGGGGAAAAACAGGGGGGTGGGCGTTGGCAGGGATGTCAGGCTAAGTGGGGAAGCTCTTAGGAACGCTCTGGTGTCGGGGTTAGTTTGCAACTGTGATGTTACTGATATTAGCGTTGTTCCGACGCCTCTGCTATATTTTGCAACGAATCGTCTGAAAAAAGATGCGGGGATAATGATTACGGCCTCTCATAATCCTCCTGAATGGAACGGGTTCAAATTGTTCAAGCAGAAGGGATGTATCTATGGTGACGAAATGGCTCGGATAAAACAGATGGCAAAGACAGTTGACTTAAAAGAATTGGAAAGGAAATCTGGAAAAATAGTGACGTACGAAGGAATTCTTCAGGAATACATGGATTTTGTTCTAGACAAAATTAAGGTTGAGGAAGGACTTAGGATTGTGGCTGATACCGCTAACGGCGTGTGCGGACTGCTTGTTCCGTCTCTTTTTAAGCAGGTGGAGTGCGATATTTTGACTTTGAACGAGAAACCAGATGGAAGGTTTCCAGCGCATCTGCCGGAGCCGAAGGAAGAGACGCTAGTCGAATTAAAGAAGGAAGTAATAAAAACCAAGGCAGATTTTGGAGTAGGATACGACGGAGATGGAGATAGAGTGGTTTTTGTCGATGAAAAAGGAAAAGTAATCCCAGGTGACTTGACTTTAATGGTCTTTGCCAAGGATGCTCTTCAAAGGAGCAAAGGTGGAAAAATAATTTACGAACTGAGTTGTTCTATGGCCGTTGAAGAATTTGTGAAACAGCACGGTGGAATTCCAATTGTTGAAAGGGTTGGCCACACGTTTATCATGGACAAGATGATCGCGGAGAATGCCTTGGTGGGAGGTGAAAAGAGCAGCCACTTCTACTTTTCTGAATGCAATGGAGTGGATGACGCAGTCTTTGCAAGTTTAAGGATGGCTGAAATACTCTCCAAAAGCGGTGAGAAACTCTCAGAGATAGTTGATTGTCTGCCGAGGTATCCTTCTATTTACGAAAAAAACTTAAAGTGTCCAGACAAGCTGAAGTTTGCTGTCATCGAAAAGTTGAAGGCAAGATTCAAGAATCAAGGCGTCAATTTTCTGGATATAGATGGAGTGAAGTTATTAGATAAAGATGGTTGGGTTCTCATAAGGGCTTCCAATACCGAACCGATTATAAGAGTTTCTGCTGAAGCAAGAACCAATGAAAAACTTGACGAACTCTACGAATTTGCGCGAAAAGAATTAAAACAAGCTTTGAAGGGTGGTTAATTGCAAACAATCATGCTTGCCGGAGGAACAGGAAAAAGAGTTTTTCCTTTAGCAGTGAATAAGCCAAAACCCATGTTTGAAATTTTGGGAAAACCCTTGATTCAACATGTTATCGAAACCGTCAGAGAAGTTGGCTTGAAAGATTTTATCATCGTGACAGGCCACAACGGAGAGCAGATTAAAGAGTACCTAGCAGATGGCAACAAGCTTGGAGTTAACATCGAGTACACAGTTCAGAAAGAAGCTCTTGGAATGGCAAACGCTCTTGAAACCGCAAAGGATCTCGTTGAAGACAATTTCTTTGTTGTTAACGCTGATGACCTTTTTGAAAGCTCGCTGATAGAAGAAATGGCCAAGCAATTCAAGGAAGGCAGTGCGGACATAACACTATCATGTAAACCTGTTAAAGAAACTTGGAAGTACGGTATAATTCAGATAGAGAACGACAAAGTGACAAAGTTCGTTGAAAAACCGCCGAGAGGACGTGAACCAAGCGATCTGGCTGTTGTTGGAGTTTATATACTGACTAGGAAAATCTTCGATTATTACAAAGGAATCCCGGTTTCAGATCACCAGTACGAGGATGCGATTCAAAGATTTATCCAAGACAAAAACATCGTCAGGGCCGTCAGTTATGAAGGATTCTTCGCAGGCTACAAATACCCTTGGGATCTTTTCACCATAAACGAGCATCTGATGGATGCGCTGATAAAGAAGCAGATGATTGAAGAAGATGTGGACATCTCGGAAAGGGCGCAGGTTGAAGGAAAAGTCTGGATTCGGCGAGGAACAAAAATTTTTGAGGGTGCCTGCATAAAGGGACCGTGCTACATAGGTTCAAACAGTCTCATCGGAAATAACTGTCTGGTTCGGAATTATTCTTCTATTGGCAATGACTGTGTCGTGGGTTTCTCAAGCGAGATCAAAAATTCTCTGATAGGCAACAACTGCTGGTTTCACATGAACTACGTGGGCGACTCGATAATCTCTGACAACTGCCTATTTGGTGCTGGAGCCACAACGGCAAACTTCCGATTTGACGAGAAGAATGTTAGGTTGAGAATAGAGGGTAAGACGGTAGATTCAGGCAGGGACAAACTAGGCATCATAGTAGGAGACAACTGTAAAACAGGCATAAACGCTTCCCTTTCACCAGGCATAAAAATCGGTCCCTACAGTGTAGTTGGACCTGGTGTGTACTTGCAGAGCGATCTTGAGCCGGGTAGAATAATTTTCTTAGACAAGAGAAGCTACGTGGTTAAAGAGAATAAGATAACCATTCCTTTTGAGAAGAGACAGAAATTGATGGAAAGCTTGTTGAAATATGAAGAGCGATAGCAAGAACTCGTTGATCACTTTTCTAGGGAATTTGCCAACAAAAAGGAGAGAAACTTCACAGTTTTCGAAATAGATAGGTTGATTGTAGTAGTAAATAGGACAGGTTTGCTGGTTCTGGTGCTGAGTGGTTAAAATCCTAAATATGCGTTTGCATATGTGTAGGGTGTGATGGAGGTTTGATGGTTGTCGATTGCGCAGAGGAAGTTTTTCACTGAGGTTGCGGCTTTGGTGGATTCAAGTGTGGTTGTTTCGACTACGACTGGGAAGACTTACAGCGGGACTTTGGTTGGGATTAATCCAGACAGTTTGAGTTTGTGTTTGGCGGAGGCGAAAGATGCTGAGGGTAAAGTTTTGCATAGGGTTTTCGTTAATGGAAGTGTTGTGGCTGATATCTTAAGCGTAGAGAAGCCTTTTGATTTGAAGTCTTTGGCTGAGCGTTTGGAAAAAGTTTTCCCGACAATGGTTAAGCTTTATGAGGATAATGGTTTCATCTGGGTCATGAATAAGGTGAAAGTGACGGAGAAAGGTGTTGTAGAAGGTTCAGGGCCGGCTGCTGAGCGGGTGCAACGGGTTTACGATCATTTCATCAGCGAGATTAAAGGCTAAACGTACCAGCGGAACTGGAATTCCTCTCTTTTCTTTTCTTGTTTGGCAGGTCTACTGATTAAACCGAAGGATTCGAGTATTTTTTTGGTTTTTTCTGCGGCAAGGTTTAGTTTTGTCAAGTCTGATTTCAGGTTTAGAAATTTGGTTAGGGCTGTTAAGGCTTGATGGGCGGCTTTTGCGTCTGGGTATATGCCGGGCGTTTCTACCAGGAGGCTAAAGGCTTTGAGGTTTCTGAGTTTGGCTAAGCCTATTGTGATGCCTGCGAGTCCGAAGATTTGGCCTACCATTATTTTTGTGTTGAGATTTAGGGCCCCCTTTAAGGTTTCTAAGTCTGTGGCTGCGCAGTAGATTTGTGGTTTCTCCTTTGTTTGTTCTACTTTGAACCCGCCCAAAGTAACTATACATTTACAGCCTAACTCTTCAGCCAAGTCTAAAACACGTCCACAAAGCTCATACTGCCCAAAAGTAGTCAAAGCTTGAGTGTTACCGTACCATATGATTAAGTCTCGCCCGCCATCACGGCTTTTGTAATAGTAAAGCTGATTAATCGGAGAACGAGTACCTCCCTTCTCTGTTGTCACAGCTAAGTCTTGAAAAGATGAAGAAGTAATCTCAGCAAAAAGCTTGGCACCCAACTCATGAATTAAATGTAAAGCCGAAATATTAGCAACAAAACCAATACCAGGCAACCCCTCAATCAACACAGGATTACTCAATTTTGGTGTTTCATAAATCTGAACAGCACAAACCATGCTTCAACTTCCTTTGTAATGGTCAGAAAGAGTAAAAGAAAATAACGATATAAGTATGTTTGGCCGAAATTATCATAAGATATAACCATTTTATCTGTAGCCCGTCCATGTTCGAAAATAAAAAGAAAATCTTTACGCGTACAATCTATCAACAACTGAGTACGAAAATGGTTACAAAACCATCCAAAAAAATACATGGAGAGACTATGGGTTGACACTGAAAAAGGTTCCGTGGGCGCTCACATTTCTTTGTGTAGTAGTTAGGGTAGGCGTTCTGTTCAAAAGATGTTGGTCTCTTCATGATGTTTTCTTGACATGCTCCTGTTGGAGAAATTCCTGTTTAGATAACGCACTAGCAGAAATTCAAACCCTAGAAAATAAGCTTCACAATTTATGGAACGGACTCGAAGGAGTTGCAATTCTGTAACCCGTCAAAAATTTCATAGAATCCATGTCTTAGCTCTATTGTAAAACACACGCTTAAATCAAGATCTAAAATAAGCGTTTCTCGACGCGTGATTAGGGAACAAAGATATACAGACACCGTTTTTTGGCAATGATGGAAATAGTAACGTCCTTTTCTGCTTTTTCATCCAAGATTCGCGCTAAACTCTTTTTATTATGTTTAATAGACATTTTTTATATGTGTGTTCGGCGCTGTTTCTAGTTAGGTTTCAAGATGACTTTTGAAATAAAAGAAAGAGACTTGCTCGCGAGAATTGGAAGACTCGAAACTAAAAGCGGCACTATTGAAAGTCCCCTCCTCTTCCCAGTGGTAAACCCTTCTATACAGCCTGTCCCTCCCGAAAAGATTCGTGAAGTTTTTGGTTGTGAAGCCCTAATAGCTAACGCGTATATTTTGAAGAAGCGTTTTCAGAATGAGCCAATAGAAAAGGGCTTGCACAGGTTTTTGGATTTTGACGGCGTAGTAATGACCGATTCGGGAGCGTACCAAATCCTCGTTTATGGAGACATAGAAACAACCCCAAAAGAGATCGTGGAATATCAAGAACAGATAGACACAGACATAGCCACCATCCTAGACCACCCAACAGGATGGAAAGTCACAAGAGAACACGCAGAACAAACGGTAAACACCACAATAAAAAGAGCCAAAGAACTGTTCACGACAAAAACCCGAAATGATATTCTCTGGGTAGGCCCAATCCAAGGAGGCACTCACCTAGACCTTGTAGCCAAATCCGCCCAACAAATGAGGAAACTACCGTTCCAAATCCACGCCTTAGGCAGTCCAACCGAAATAATGCAACAATACAGATTCGACCTTTTAGCCGACATGATAATGACCGCTAAAATGAACTTGCCCATCGAAAGACCGCTGCATCTCTTTGGAGCAGGACACCCCCTCATGTTCAGCTTAGCCGTAGCCCTCGGATGCGACTTCTTCGACTCCGCAGCTTACGCAATATACGCCAGAAACAACCGCTACATGACAGAACACGGCACCCACAGATTAAACGAACTAGGATATTTCCCATGCTCATGCCCGAAATGCACAAAAACAACACCAAAACAAGTACAAGAAATGCAGACAAAAGAAAAACAAGTCTTCCTCGCCGAACACAACCTCTACGCATGTCAAGCTGAAATAAAACGCATAAAACAAGCAATAAAAGACGGAAGATTATGGGAACACCTACAACAGAGAGTACACGGACACCCCGCCTTACTTCAAGCCCTAAAAAGACTGAAAAAATATGAAGAATACATCGAAAAACACAGCCCATCAACAAAAAAGAGCGGCATCTTCTTCTTCGACTCCATAGGGCTTGCCAGACCAGAAGTTGTCAGACATAGAAAAAAACTGAAAGAAAGATACTCTCCACCCCAAGAAGCAAAGATTCTTTTACTCATGCCCCAAACCCGAACGAAACCATTACATAAATCAAAGGAATTCAAAGAAACCGCAAAATTTCTCCGAGGTACATTTAGGGAACACTTGAAGAAGATTCACATATGCCTATATATAGCCCCTCTAGGCGTAGTCCCGACAGAGCTTGACGAAGTCTACCCCCTCTCCCAACACGAAACAGCCCTCCCACCAGACAAAGAAACAATCGAATATGTAGCAAAACAAATAGCAGACTACATAAACCGCACAAACTACGAAACAGTCGTGCTACTCAACGACCCAGAAAAATGGAACAATAACGTCCTAAACGCATGCAAAAGAACATGCAGAAAACAGAGCATCAAATTTAAATATCTTAACACCAAAGCAGAGCGGAGCAAAGCCATGTTGACCAGTCTAAAGAAAATCATACAGAAAACGTTGAGCGAATCGCTTTGATTCGAGCTGACTTGCATCTTCACACAAACTATTCACCTGACGCGTCAATCCACCCAAAGACTGTAGTGCACCAGTTACATGCACATCCATTCATTAAAGCTGTAGCCATAACAGACCATAACACCGTTAAAGGCTTTTACAAAGTAAAAGAGCTAGCCTCTCCATACCAAGATATACTCGTAATCCCCGGAATCGAAGTGGGCGCTATAGGAGGCGACATAATAGTTTTAGGTGTAGCAGAATTACCGCCTAGACCTTGGACTGTGGAAAGTGTAATAGACTTCACAAAGGAAAGAGACGGCTTAGCAGTTGTTGCCCACCCATACAGAGCACCAGGCTTAGGTGACTCCGCAAAAAATTACGGTTTCGATGTTATAGAAGTCTTGAACGGTATTTCAGCGCCTCAAGCTAATAAGATGGCTGAAAACATGGCTAAAACCATGGGTTTGCCGGGTGTTGCTGGAAGTGACGCCCACTGCGCGGATGAAATGTGGACTGTATATACAGAAGTGCAAGCTTCACTAGACATCGATGAAATATTGAAAGCAATCAAGAAAGGACTGGTCAAGGTTGCTTACGCGAGAAAGTCAATACATTTTTAAAAGAGCAGAAGGCATGAGTACTGCATTAACGGAAGAAAGTAAATGAGTCAATTACAAATCAGATTTCTAGGCGGCGCTCGTGAAGTCGGTAGAAGTGCAATAGCCGTAAAAACCGAAAAAACACAGGTTTTGCTGGACTACGGGGTCATGCTAGACCGCCCGCCAGGGTTCCCAATGCACATACCGCCAAAAGAGGTTGACGCAGTAATCTTAAGCCACAGTCACCTCGACCATTCAGGCGCAATCCCTGTATTTTACATTCACGGAAAGAAACCACTTTATACAAACAGACTAAGCGCGGAACTGAATCAACTGCTGATCACAGATTTCATCAAACTTTCCAGCTACTACCTGCCCTTCGAATATCTTGAACTAAAATCCATGATGAAGAACAGCAAACACGTAGATTTCGGCGTCGAACAAGAATTGGGAAACATGAAATTTCAACTTTTGAACGCCGGTCACATCCCTGGAAGCGCACAGATACTAATCGAAGCCGAAGGAAAAAAATTGCTGTACACAGGGGACTTCAACACTGAAGACACAAGACTCTTAGAAGGAGCAAAGATGGAGTACGACGATTTAGACGCTGTAATAATCGAAAGCACATACGCAAGTGAGGAACACACAGAACGCTTAGAATTAGAGAAGCAATTCATAGCAGAGACCACTGACATTGTAGAGCGTGGAGGCATCGTTCTGGTTCCAGCCTTCGGCGTTGGAAGATCCCAAGAAATCGCATGCATCCTAACCGCCCACAACTTTGAGTACCCAGTTACCATCGACGGCATGATTCGCGGAGCAAACACCATAATGATGAATCACGGCCGGTTTCTACGGGATGCAAGACTGCTCAAGGACGCTTTACATTCAGCTCATTGGATTGAAGGCTGGAGAGATCGAAGAAAAACCGCCAAAAAACCAGGTGTCATAATCTCCACAGCAGGCATGCTCAAGGGCGGTCCATCCGTATTTTACATATCAAAAATCGGGAAAAAACCTCGTAGCGCTGTCTTTCTAGTCAGCTATCAAATCGAGGGCACACCGGGAAGACAGTTACTAGAGAAGGGTATATGCGTCATCGACGGAAAAATGCAAAAGATCAAGGCACGTGTTGGACACTTCGATTTTTCATCCCACTGCGGAGCAAGCGAACTTAAAGAATTCGTGAAGAAACTTGGTGGAAACCCAAACATTTTCGTAGTTCACGGCGCAGAAGAAAACTGTACACTTTTTGTAAAATGGATAAAGAAAGAATTAGGGTTGAAAGCAAAAGCACCTAATACAGGCGATACATTCAAGATTTAACAGTGAAGCGGATGAAACTTGGAATCTTACGCATAGGAAAAATAGATTCCCATGTGACAAGTAGAATTCAAGAAAACCTAACAATAATCTTTCCCAAGTCAACATGCACATTGATTCCTGAAACACTATCAGTACCAGAAGAAACCTTCAACAAAACAAGACAGCAATACAGCTCAAACAGCATACTAAGCAGAATTCGTAACTATGCGAAAAAAGATATTACAATCGACAAGATTTTAGGGATAGTAGACATCGACATTTTTGTCCCAAACTTAAATTTCGTCTTTGGAGAAGCAGAATACCCTGGAAAGGCGGCGTTAATCTCGTTATGGAGACTCAAACCAGAATTTTACGAGCAACCATCAAACAACGAACTCCTAATAGAGAGAAGTACAAAAGAAGCAGTACACGAACTTGGACACACCTTAGGCTTAAAACATTGTTCCAACCCGTTTTGTGTTATGTACTTTTCCAATTCCATTTTCGAAACCGACAGAAAACAAAGCTTATTTTGTAGCAAATGCCATTTCAAAGTTGAAAAAACTGTAAACAGCCTAGGGCGATAACCATGAGCAGTGTGTTTAAAGCCAAGTTAATACATTTAACACCAATTTTGGCAAGTCTACTGTTTGGAGTGGTGTGCACATTCCTGCTTTTGACATCTCCGATAGAACTATATGTAATTACTCCTTTTTCCGAGGATATCTCCGGCTCCCTCGGAAATGCCTCTTACTTTGTTATCCTAGTTGGAGCAGGTGCCTTCCTGTTATACTTACTCCTTAAGCGGAAAAGTCGCAGATTGATTACGCTGATCACGGGTTTTGCCATAACAACCGTTACTTTCATGCTTTCATTGATCTATTTACTCGCGGCGTTCTCAGGGTTTTCCAGCCCATACATCGAAGTCTTTATCTTAACCTCGTCCCTGCTGATAACAATTCTTGTTGACTTCACAATTTTTCGAGTGCAAAGCAGAATCCGTAATTTGATAGTTCTTTGTCTAGGAGGAGCTTTAGGCGCATTTTTAGGGGCATCAATTCCTACTTTGAGTGCAATCTTAATTCTTTGCTTTTTAGCGGTTTATGATGCATTCGCTGTGTATCATGGACCAGTAGGGAAAATAGCTTTTGACGGACTTGAACAACTCCGTGGTCTAAGCTTCTCCTTCAAGGACATCCAAATGGGATTAGGCGACTTAACCTTCTACTCTATGCTTTCAGGACACATGCTGCTAAATTTTGGTCTCATTTCATGTGCTGCTTCCATCATCAGCATGTTGTTCGGATGCTTCTTGTCATTTAAAATGCTAGAGAGAAAAAGCATGTTTCCAGGACTACCCTTCCCAATAATCCTAGGTTTAACAGCAAGCCTACTCACTTCACTACAATGATTGAACTTCACTTCTCTCAATACGATCAACGAGTTAAAGGAAAATCAATCTTTAACTTGAAGAACATAATCAGCGATGACAAAATTATATTTCACGAATTTCACATTGCAGTCTCTTGATTAATTCCCCAGCTTTTACAGGTTCAACCTTCAAGGTGTAAAGTCTCCTCGCCGTATGAAGCTTCAGTTTCACAACATCTTTTAGTCTTTTAACCGCACAATATTCGGCGCGTTCACTAATCTCAATGAATCTATCGGGGTCAAAGATCTCAGCCGGCATACTCTCACACACTCAGCATTTTGGTTACGTTTTGACGTTTTTATCTGTTTTGGTAAGTAAAGATGAAGCAGTTAAGATAAAAACATGAAGAGTATCTAAGACAGAAACGGGCATTAGAAGAATACCGCCTTAGCTCTTTTGGTGGGGCCGGCCGGATTTGAACCGACGATCTTTACCCGGAAACGGTGCTTAAGCACTGTTCCTACGGGTTTCTCTAACCGCTCCAGAACTTCTTCATCCCGTGTGGTCCGCAAACCCGTGCTTGTGCTTCTGGAGCCCGTCGTCATGCCTGTCTAGACTACGGCCCCTCCTTTGAATCATTAGGTTTACTGCAGAGATTAAATATATGCATTGTTCCTGTAAACGAAAATATGGTTTTGCAGAGCTTTTCTGTGGAATAATCCAGCTTGATATTAAGGGTTTTTGAGGCGTCATTTGCATCTTTACGTCTTTGAGATGCCCTGAAAGCGGTTTGTATGCTAACTTCATGCGTAACATTTACAACCACAAGAATCTGGCGACATATCCCGCACAACCCCTTTTTTTTCTGTTTCTCAGCTTCTCTTAGAGTTTATTTCAAAACTGAAGGCTGAGCGTATGTCCTGTGCAACTTGAGCCAGAAGAAGGTAAACACAGTCTTTCCCTAAGGAATACCTGCTTTTAATGGGATAGAACATTGTTTCACAAATCTTTAATATGACTAACACTCAAAGTGGTGTAATACTGAGGGATATTCCAGCATTGTGTTGGTTGTCTTTTTGAATCTGTTAAATGGAAGGAGGTGAGAGAAAAAATGAAGAAAATTTTGATACCTGTTATGGCTCTATTAGTGTTGTTTGTATTAACACCAGTAATGGCAGCACCCGCAACAAAAAGTGCGTTTACAGCAACCCTAACACTCACTTATCTTCCTACAGAGAACGAATGGATAACAGTAGACTGTATCTACCATGTTTAGGAACAAGTAGCGAAAGGAGCTGTTACTGGCGACGTTTCAGGTGACATGCTGC
>JAUUWK010000070.1 GCA_030589055.1 Candidatus Bathyarchaeota archaeon
GTCCAGTTCGAACCTGGAAAATGAGCATGGAAGTCAATTACCTTCAATCCGTAGAAGGATTTTTGTGTTTTCTCTATCACAGAATCCCCTTCTTTTCTTTTTATGCTATCATCTTCGGATGAATATTTTAACCTTCTTTCAAGTGCATGACGCTGTCTTCCAAGAGAATCTAGCAAAAATGAGGTTTGCGGGAGATATCTCCACTAGTCGCTGGTTCAACCCCAGTCTTTGGTCCTGCAGACGGATTCTAAACACCTCGAAGGGTGGACAAGTGCTTTTCAGGTTTGAATTTTCATGTGGTGGACGCCTGTTCTCTCCTGTGTTTTCTTAAGTGTTCTTCAAGAAGCTCACAGTAGCTTTAACAGACTTCCACAGACTTTGCAATGAAACGATTTATGACGAACTTGTTTTCGTTAGGGTCGACGAAAGTTGCGTCTCGAACACCCCAAGGTTGATCTTTTGGCTCAGTGACAAATTTGGCTCCTTTATCCTTAAGATCTTGATAGGCTTTGTCAACATCATCAACAAGCTGACAGATTTCCGTTTTTGTTTCCGCCCCAAAACCAAACGATACTCCAGCAATGTCAAAAATCGCATAACTAGACCATTCACCCATCTTCTCAAGACCAAGAGCATCTTGAAAGATACAGATCTTTTTAGATCTGAAATACTAATGGTAATATATGCGCACGCTATCTGGCAGCTGTGGTCAATAATGCAAGTGCTTGAGAACTACGCTCTCCTAGGGCATATGTTACTCTGATTATGTTTATGGTGGTTTAGATGCGTTCAAGCTTGAATATGACTGGACGTAATCCATCGATACAGCAGTTGATGGCTACGCCTTTCTCTTCGAACCAAGGCATATTCCCACCGAAGGCTAGGGTTCTGACACTGCAGTAAATTGCGTGCCAAGCTGAGGAGCAGAAGCCCTCCGGCATCTTCCCATCCATGTCTACAACGAATTCTTGATCGTCTCTAAACAGCCCACATGCTTTTAGGGGTTTCTTAAGTGTCACAGGACCTGTATCGAAAACCTCAGATGGATTAGATCGCTTCAACACTGTGATCTTGACTCTATAGTGCTCACCCATTTCAACCACTACACGTCATATGAATTAACAGGTGTTATAAGTACTGTGATAAGAATAACCGCGTGTGATTGATGAATCTCTAGTTCCTCTTCGATTTGACCTTCACTGCATATATGATGGCGCCGATTAAGCTGACTGCAGAGGCGACTTGAAAGGCGGCGATGTACGCAGCCGGTTGGGTTGAGCCGGTACCAATTAAATAGTCAGCGATTGGACCTCCCAGGAAAGTTCCGGCTAACCCGAATGACATGTAAGTGACAGCATTGTACTGTCCAAAGAGTCTTCCCCTACGTTCAGGAGGGATAAGGTCGGAGACTACTAAGTACCCGACGACGGTCATTAGGGCCCTGGAGATTCCGCTGAGGCTGTTTATGATGATCATATCTGTAACGTTTTGGGCAAATGTGTAGAGAATAGGAGTAACAATTGCCAGAGCAAAGCTTAGACCGAGAGCGTTTTTTCTGCCGATCTTGTCTGCAATAAGTCCAGCTAACAGGCTTGCCACAATTGTTGCCAGTGAAGCCGAGTTACGAATCAGAGATATATCAAAAGAAGTGGCTCCAATTGGCGAATCAAGCTCAACGTAAAAAACTAGAATCTGTAATATTGAAAAGACGCCTAACCCAACGACAAAGATAGAGATGAGAAACCAATGGAATGCTTTAGAACTGTAGCCATTTGCCAACAGCGCTTTCTGTTTGCGTACAGGTTCGGCAGGTCGTTTATCCTTTCGAGTCTCTTCTGAGGTGTGCGTACTAAACCATATTAAGATGGCGCTTGCAAGCATAATACCAGATGCGAAGAAGAACAGTAAGCCACTGGTGAAACCTCCAGCTTCGCCTCCCCAATCATACATCACGGCTGAAACGGAGATTCCTAATATTCGCCCAACACCGCCGACGCTGGAAACGACGCTCATTAGTTTGCCCCTTTCTTTTGATGTCGTAAGGTCTGAGATGAGAGCGCTCCATCCAAGGTTACTCATTGACCAAAAGAATTCGAGAAGTGAAAGGCCAAAGATGATGCTGTATGCTGCAGTTACCGATCCGCTTGTATTCAACAAGTAAACGTGAAGTAAGTATACAAGGACGTAGCCGAATGCCGCAATTGTCTCTCCGGCGACTATTAGGCTCGTGCGGGCTTGATACTTGTCAGATATTTTACCCCATACAAACGTTTGGGAAGCGCTGTTGACGATCATACTGAGACTGGCAAGCAGTGTCGTCTCGGTTACTGAGAGTCCGAGCCTTGTCCTCAAATAAAGTGCTAAAAAAGTGTAAAACAAGCCTCTTCGCGCCATTGCCATGAATTGAAAGCTTGAAAGGCCAAGTGTGATTCTCTTATTCAAGTCAATCAACCAAGAATCAAGATCAACGTTTATTCATTTTTTGGTCACCGAACGTGTATGCTACTAGTAGTCCAAAGAAACTCAAAACAGAAGGGGGCTATACGGGAGATCTTTCCGCTGATCTCGGGTTCAAACGCGGGCTCTCGACACTGCAAAACGCGCACTAGATGGGGACACAATTCGCTGAAACAGTTATGCGGGCTTCGTTGTGAAGGCTTAAAGAAGTTTGGACACTGTTTCACATACCTTCTCAAGAAACTCCCTGTCTTCATCAGTAAATGGTGAAGGAGTATGAGAATCTATGTCGAGTTCACCGACAATTTCTCCGTTCTCAAAGATTGGTATGACAATTTCAGATTTTACCTTAGGGCTGCACGAGAGATAATTTGTCTCTTTTGAAACATCTTGTACAATAAACGTCTTTCTGAGTTCGACCGCCTGGCCACATATACCTCTACCATATGGTATTCTAACATGTTCTGTGGGTTTCCCTTCAAAAGGGCCAAGTACAAGTTCATTTTCTCTTGTGTTATCCGTAAGATAGAAACCGACCCAATCATAATGGGAAACGTTATCCCTAAGCAATTTACAGATGCCCTTAAGTTTTCCAGCCTTGTCTAGTTTGCTGTCAACAATCTCTCTTATTTTTTCAATAAGGAAAATTGACAATTCTCTCTTTTTCGTCATACATCCACCTTCTTTGAATTTCCTAATTGTTCCATCATAGTTTTAGAAAGGGATTTAGCTGTATCCACTTCTATGCTTACTCGTCGCAATATGGATTTGTAGGACACAGAAGCGTTTGTTTTAACCTCTTTCTGTATCTTTACACGTGAGCTAAATTTCGATACGTTCTCCTGTTCTCTGTTTTTCTCTACACCGATCAAGTGTCTCTGCCGCCCGACGCAAATGTGGTATTGTAATTGACCCCCCAACAATCAATGCAACGTTTAAAGTCTCAAAAAACTCCGCATCAGAAACACCCTCCTGCACACAACGGATAACATGATAAGTGATGCAATCATTACAGCGTAACACAGTAGAGGCAACCAACCCCATCAGCTCCTTAGTTTTAACATCCAATGCTCCTCTCCTGTATACGCGATTGTCCAACGCGAAAAATCGTTTAATCCCAAGACCACCGCTGGCAAGAATCCGTGCATTCATCCGCTCACGGTACCGCTTAAACTCTTCAACAATATCCAATACAATCCCTGGACTATCTTAACTATACAAAGCTAAAAAATGTTTTAGGGCAGACATTGACTTTGGAATGCGCGCTAATAGACTTGCATACCGTTTGAGTGGTTTACACTTGGATATGGAAAAACGACACTCGTTTTTTTAGTTCTTAATTCTAGAAGTAAAATCCAGTGTCTTATTAAGAGGCAAACGCGATCTGAGTTGAAAAGGCACATTAAATAACGCAGTTCTTACACCAGAATATGAATGATTGGATCAACGACTTGTTTGTTAAATATTCCGATCTATTCTTAAGACCGCGCAGAAGTCGCCACTTCAAAAGTGAACGAAGTGTGAAAGCAAGCACATGCAAGTATTGGTTGGGCAACGTGTTCTTCTCCTGCGATGACAGGGGAGAGCGGGATAAAGAGAGATGCAAAGAAAAAACCCATCAAAAGGAAATTGAAGGCTTCACAGAGTGTTTTCTTGCAAAGCAATAATGACAGCAATTCAAAGAGAAATCCCATCAATAGGGAGCTGAAAGCCATAAATAGAAACATAGAAACACACGCCTACCCCCCCCGGGGGGGGTGCTTAAAATGCAAAGAAAAATCTCAGTAATAGGGAATTGAAAGATTCAGTAAAGGTATTAGTCGCAGGCTGTTCCGATGTCTTCGACAACACCAATTTTTGCAACAGTATCGGGAATGATTTTTCTGCATAAACTGGTTACAGCAAGAAATGTTGCAGGGTCAGTAATGGTTGTCGTTGGAATTTTTCTGCTTTTCGTAGTTTGAGCGAATAGCAACTATCTACTTTAGCGTGTATGCATAAAGGCCAGAAGAGTTGTTGAAATGATTAGGGTTGGATGTTGCAGTTTTCAACATCCATGAAGAAATACTTCGAAAACTTTAGCTGGGTAGAGCTGAATAGCGCTTTTCATTATGTCCTTCAGACAAGAATCTTAGACAAAGAACACTGCGTGATAGCCATCGAAATATGAAATAGTAAGATCGTTACACACTTGATCTCTGGTTTGTGAAACGGTGTTTCAGTAATTGAAAGTCCCGCTGTAACAGTTCCTTATATTTTCCGCTGTAGAGCGCTGCAGCTGGATGAAAGGTTGGAAAAATTGTTACTTGCATGCTTAAAATAGATGCTTCAAAGAATTCTCCATGAGTTTGTGTTATTCCGTTAAATGGTATGGCGACTTTGGAGAAGATGTAGGATGTTGAATGGTTTCCGAGAGTGACTATGATTTTTGGTTTGAGAACTTGGATTTGGCTGTCCAAGTATGGTGTGCATGTTTCGATTTCGTCTAGTAGAGGTTCACGGTTTTTTGGAGGCCTGCACTTGAGGATGTTACCGATGAAAACGTTCTCTCTTGAAAGGTCAGCTATGGATAACAGGGTATCGAGGAAATTTCCAGCAGCTCCTACGAAAGGTTTTCCCTTAATGCCTTCCCAGTATCCAGGCGCTTCTCCAATAAACATGATTTGGCTGTCTGGGTTGCCTTCGCCTGGAACAGCGTTCTTCCGGGTCTTCCAAAGCTCACACTTACGGCAAACAACAACTTCAGAGGCAACAGCATCCAAGAGCTCCTTCCTAGACACGTGACATTCTCTCCATCCAGATTCTTTCTCTTTTCCGCTTATAAGTATCAATGAAGATTACTGAAAAGATCATCCATAAACCAGAAGCTCATAGGTTTCTATGTCAAAAACTAAAGGGTCCACCGAAAACACTTTGCGCGAAAAACTAAAAGCGTTCTCCGGGATATATTTGGCTCCAAATAGAGTTTCTATGCAGAAAGAGTATGTGCTGTATACAGTTTCTTATATATTATTAACATAGTCTCTTAATAGAGTATTCCTCTTTTATTTTCCAAAAATATTACTTT
>JAUUWK010000008.1 GCA_030589055.1 Candidatus Bathyarchaeota archaeon
CGCTCAAGAAAAGGAATCCAAAGTTTAGTTCTAAGCTTAACTGGAAGTTTTTCACGCTGGTCTTAGGCGTTGTTGCTGGTTTCTTGCTGGGTTGGGTTGGCACGGCTTACTTTAGTGGTGAAGCAGAACTTACCTTAGGCACGAGTTCATTCATACTTTATGTTCCAGCAGAGTTCTGGTTGCTTTTAGGCGTCATAACCGCTTTTTCCATAGCCATGTTAGGACTTCTAACGGACCCCGAGTTCGGCTGGACAGTTTTCTCCGTAATCACCGGCGGCTTCATCATGGTTTTAGGATACTTCCTATACCAACAGTTCTTCATAGGCCCACTTTTCAACATCGAAGTAGTGGCCATAGTCGAAATCCCAGTAAACATTGGGCAAATGATAGTAGGTGCAATAATAGCGTTACCAATAGCTAAAATAATTTGGCGAGCGCTTCCATATCTGAAACAGAAATAATCACATACCCAATAAAATATGCAAGTGAGGCGTTAAACGTTTTGGGTCTCCCTCTTGGAAAGATTCCCGTTGATATTCTTAAAGAAGTTGTTTTCAAAAATCTAGGTGTAAAACGTGAAGAAGTTGCTTTAGGTCCTGCTGCTGGATTTGACGGTGCAGTCATAAACGTTAGAGATAACTCTCTAATAATTGTTATGGATCCTATTACTGGCGCAATAGAGCGAATAGGCTGGCTCGCCGTGAATATTAACGCGAATGACGTTGCTACTTTTGGCGTCGAACCAGCATTCTTCTTCTCATGCATCTTACTTCCTGAAAACACGGATAGAAAATCTGTGGAAACTATAAGTGCTCAAATGGATAAGGCTGCAAGGGATTTAGGAATAGCCATAGCTGGAGGTCACTGTGAGGTAACTCCTGGACTTGGAAATCCTATAGTTGTGGGCTGTGCTATGGGCATAGCAGAGAAAGACGAGTATGTGACGGCGGGTGGAGCCAAGCCGATGGACAAGCTTATACTGACGAAAACTGCAGGAATTGAGGGTACAGCAATTCTTGCGTCAGATAGAGAGAAGCAATTGAAGGAAGCAATTGAGGCTTCAGTGCTTAAGAAGGCTAAAGAATTTTTCAATCGAATAAGCGTGGTCAAGGAAGCAATAACAGCCATTAAAACGGGCGGAGTTAACGCTATGCACGACCCAACAGAAGGCGGCATATTGGGGGGAATTCATGAGATGGCAGATGCATCAAACCTTGGTGTAAGAATCTTCGAAGGAAAAATCGCTGTTCGACCTGAAACTGTTAAAGTCTGCGATTTCTTTAAGATTGACCCTTTACAGCTAATTAGTTCTGGAGCCTTATTAATATCTGCCCAACCGGAATTTGCAGATAGAATAGTTGAGAGTTTGGGACAACAACAAATTCATGCTTCTATTATTGGAGAGTTCCTAAAAGACTCACGCAACCGTACATTGATAGGAATAAACGGAAAAACTCAAAATTTACTAAGACCTGTTTCAGATCATATCTGGCTTGCCCTTGAGAAATGAAGGCACTCGCAATAATTAACGAGAATACACAAATAAATCGTTACGTCTTTTTGATTTCTTGCGTAGGCATCATCAAGTTGTGAAGCCCAAGAATTATCATAAGGTTTGCAATGTAAGCTGGAATATAGTGCCAGAAATTCTTTAATATTTTGGAACCTTCATCCCATCTCCTTGGCTCCTCAAAAACTCTTATGTGCTCTGCAAATAGTGCTTCTCCATATTTCATGATATCAGCGGAAAAAAGCACATCTTCTCCTATAAGGTCTAAGAAAAATCTAGTTTGAAATATGGAGCGACGATAAGCAGCGCAAGTGGTTGGGATTCTAGGTTTCCCGTAACGATACGAGAACCCATCTAAAAATCTTAGAAAACTGTAGAAAATACGACTTATCTTGTTTATTTTGGTGGGGTAGATTGGAAAGCCCACAGCCACTAAACCCGAATTCTTTGTAAAGACCTCTAGTAAATCCTCAGCGAAGTTTTCAGGCAAGACCACATCGGCGTCAACAAAAACTAAAATGTCTGTTTTAGAAAGTTTGGCACCTATATTCCTAGCAGTTCCTCTTCCACATTTAGCAAAGATAACTTTAGGATTCAGGGACTTGATCCATTTACTTGTGGTTTTCAAACCAGGATTATCATCTGACGCGTCAACAATAATCACTTCAAAGTCCTTGCGAGTTTGCTTATTTAATGAACTGAGCAAACGACCGAGAAGTGGATCATCCTTATGTGGTATGATGAAACTTATCTTTTGCAATGTGGTTTTCTCCATATTGCGGCTGTTTAGCTTCTATCCGTTAAATATTTCCGAGTTTCATTTACGGATAATAGTATGTGTTTTCGCTACTTTAAAACAGTTTACACTGTCTCATTCAAAGAATGAATTAAGGTGAAGGAAAAACACCTTTGGTAATGACTCTTGAAAAGGCTGCTAGAATTGCCGTGCGTTCTTTAGTGCCTAATAGGCATTATCATGTGCAGTGGATAATTACAAGAAAACGAAACTATCGTTGCAGACAATATAACGTTCGGCGAGAACTTTCTGCTGGGTGTAAAACTGAAACAGTAAAAAAAACGATTCGTTCTGCCGTTTGTTACAGTTGAGATTAAAGGTCATAATATAGGGGCTTCACACTTTCCAGTCTCGTGTAGGACTGTCTCGGTCTCTTAAACGATTTAACCTTTTTTCTGATTTGGCGCCAAATAAGATACTTTGAAACAAGCCGAGAAAACGTTTCTCCATGAGAATGATAAACATCGAATTTTGGCTCCACAATTACCTTGTAGCCTCTAGCAAGCATCTCCTTTGCCCAGTCATAGTCTTCTCCCCCAAACTCTCTTGCATAATGAACCTCGCTGGGTAATTTCTCGTCAAAAGGATACTCTTCCCACAACGACTTTCTGAGAACGCAATTCACTGTCGAAAAGAAGTCATCTTTAATGTAAGCCCCACTCAGCTCGTTAGGTCTCTTCCATCCCCACTCATAACCAAGTTTCTCCCAGACGCTTCCATCTTCATGGGGAGATGAGTAGCCTGCCACACCAGCAACCCTTACATCTCTAAAATGAGTCACTCCACTTTCAAGCCACATCTCTGAGATAGGCAGAGAGTGCCCATTAGTTATGCAGACAAGGTCACAACTTGCAACAAAAACTCCGACGTTTGTGGAATAGGCATGTGAAAACTCTCTGTTAGTTATCGGAACAAGCTTCACACAAATGTGATTACTGAAAATTTTTTTCTGGGCCAACAACAAAAGATTAGCCATCTCATCCAGTTTTCTCTTCGATGAAAAGTTGTCCACAATCACCAGTTCTGATGGATGCAGTGTCTGACGAGACAGCCTCCATAAGAGCTCGCGGAAATGCTTCTCTATATCTCTTGTCCGAACAACAACTGAGACTCTGTAACATCTCTTTAGCATTTCAAGACTTGAGATAGTAAACGAATATTAAAAATGTAATTGTCCCATCAGAGAGAAGTTACACAAGAAACTCAAGCCTCTAACCCTGGCAACACGACAAGAATTCGGGCTATTTTTTAAGTGCATAGTCTAACATAAACTTTTTCTCTTCTACGATCGTCTGAAGTTGTGGTATCGCGCGCTAATACCATATTGAAAAAGTGAAAGGAACGTGTTGGGACATTCGGTTCTATTAACTCTTCGGAGCTTATAGACTAGAAAACGTTGCTTGCTATAAAACAGAAATGAGTTTAATCCATTCTTTACATAACGGTTCTCAGCAACTCTAAAAAGATTTTAGAACCACATTATCAATCACCATGCACAGAATATGAAAAACCTCCTCTTTATTCAGGTTGTTTGTGTCCAATATGAAGTGAAAGGGTGTGAAGTCTTCTCCTAAGCTGAAGCTGTAAAGCTTCCTATAAATAGCCTTTGTCTTTTCCTCCTTGCTCTTTAATGCCTTTAGGGCTTCTTTAACGCTTATGTCATCTCTTCTAGCTATTCTCTCCGCCCTTTTTTCTGGAGAAGCCCCTAACCATATTTTAGAGCCCTCTTTGAGAAGCCATGGCATGGTCCGGCTGTCTAAGATTACGTTTCCTTGTCGTGCCAGTTCCAGAAATTTTTTGTCAACAGTCTTGTCGAATTTTGGGTCTTTGCATCTCTCTTCTAGGAAACGTATTCCTTCATGGCTTTCCCACCATCCTCGTTCAAAGGGCTTGTAGCCTTCCTCTATAGCTATGACTTTTAACACATCCCCACCCGAGTAATATTTGAGCTCATATTTTTCGGCCAGTCTTTTTGCTAGTGTGCTTTTTCCGCTTCCTGCCAGTCCGCAAATACAAATTATTTTGGATTCTTTGACGATTATTTTGGGAAACCTCAATCTAGTTTAAAGAGTTCTTGCAGCTTGTTTTAGGGCTTTTTTGAGGCAGTCGGGGCATAATTGCCCCCCATATGGACGACAAACTCTTTTCTTGGTTCGATCTAGTTTGCGTGTTTCTGATGGGGAAAGATGTGGGATTCCGCCTATTGGTCGACCGCAAAGGTGGCAATGTGGTGAAGAACTAACTCCCCGTTTGTAGTGAATTGTTTTTTTGCCGCCTGGTAGAGTTTTGTGAACACGTTTTTTACTTCTTGTACGTAGGGAAGGTCTGGGCATTTTAATCACTCCACGCTTACCAGTCCGAACAAGTGCGAAAACACGGTTCCAGAAAGAAAAGAGCATAACACGTACCACCACATGAGGGAGCTAAATTGCATCCCTATTAGTGGTATGGTGATTACTCCCGATGCATCGGCTGACCCTGGAAAAAAAGCAATTGGTGTATTCTGATAGAAACCGCCTAAGAATTGCCACATCAAGATGAGAGGAACAAAGAACAGCAACATCACTTTCATTGATTGCCACATCATCTTAGATTGAAGCTTTAAAATATACTGCTGCTTCTTCATGAGTTTCTCTGTACGTTTTTTGTCTTCACTACGTTTGGCCTCACGTAATTCCGTATTCCATTCTGAAATCTCTTTTCTCCAAGCCTTCGATTTTTCCGGGTTTGTTAGAAGGCGATTCACTAGCGACGTTGAGAAGGAAATAGTAGCTGCCAACAAAAATATGAAAATCGTGGAAAAGGGGATTAACTTTAAGAACTCGAACATTTTACATAACCTCTGAGGCTTTTAATATCATACTTGCAACTATAATTGCTTTATTCATAATTCTAGCCTCCGAAGATCCTTCTGAAAGCAGGATATATTTCAGCGGCTCTCTCTCGCACTAATATCTCATAATACTGATAAACTATTCCAACTGAAAGTAGGATGCCCATTCCTGAACCGAAAACTCCAAAGAAATCTGAGACACCAGAAATCAATGCTACAACTATTCCCCCAAGAATTGTGACTACAGGAATGTAACGTTTAAGAACGGATTCAATGGCCTTTCCAGATCGCCTATACCCTGGAATCTGCATACCCGCACCTACGAGTTGTTTAGCTACTGTTGATGGGTCTAAACCGCCAACCTCAAGCCATGTAAGCGAGAAAACAACACAAAAAGCAATAAGAATCCCAAGATATATAAGAGCCTTCCACGGATCAGCCATGACATGCGAAAAACTGCGCGGTGAAAGCACATAATACACAAGTCCTCCTACAGGTTGCAGGCTACTTTGCTCGCCTTCCCCAACCCATCTAAACTGCCCTAGAATGTCGAGCCAAAAGTTTCGTCCAGGGGTGGGCTGACCGTTCATGCTCCAAAACATTTGTGAAAAGAAATATACATTAGCAAAAAGAGCGGATGCAAAAATTACTGGAAGGTTGGACACGTACAAGAGTTTTATTGGGTACCGACTACGGAAACCTCTATATCCAGCGTACGACAACGGCAATTCAACTCTTACCCCCTCCATGTAAATGATTATTACAAAAGCGACGACTGTAGCAATAAACCCAATTAGGGATGGATATGCACCCATTCCAAATATCCATGACGTTATTGGCTCGCTGCCAGATAACACTATTGAGAGACCTCCAACGAATAGGCCAGTTCCCGGGGAAAAACTTTGCCAGAAGATTTGTTGTGCAACACCAGCCATGATGAATAGGCTTATTCCGCTCCCAAACCCCCAGCCTTTTTGAACAAGCTCATCTAACAACATGACAATCACTCCAGCTGTTAGAAGCTGTAGAAAAACGATTACTGCTGCTGCGCCTGGCATAGCACCATACATTCCGCCGATTATGTATGCAGATGCTTGAACTCCCGTGAGAATTATGGAGAAGGCTTTGCTAGTTGTTGTGAACAGGCTTCTGTCCTCTGCGCGTGACATGTCACAGTCTATCATGTCGGAGCCAGCCAAAAGCTGTAGTATTAGTCCTGCTGTGACTATTGGACCTATACCAAGTTCCATGAGGCTTCCACGGCTGGAAGCAAAGATTATTCGCAGGGCAGCGAGCTCTCCTAGTGCTGTTGTTTCAATGCCGTAGAGGGGAACTTCAGTCATTATCAAATAGATGACGAGCGTCATTGCTGTCCAGAAAAGTTTTTCATTGAAGCCTATCCTGCGTTCCGGAGCTTTAATTTCTGGAAGAATTCTAGCAATAGGTTTGAATAGATTTAGAAATCTGCCAGCCATGGATTATCAGCTACTCTCCAACTCTTCAGATTCTATTAAGATTTCTCCACCGGCTTCTTTTATTTTTTCTGCTGCTGATTTGGAACAAGATGGCACCTTCACAATTAATGGTTTTGTAACATTGCCTAGGCCGAGAAGCTTTGTGTAGCCGAAGCTTTTTAGGTCTATAAGGAGTTTACCCTTCTCTTGGCCTGTTGAGAGATTCTCAGCCATTTCATCTAGTACTCCAACATTTATAACATTCACTTTTCGTCTCAGGCTTTTGGGTGAGGTGAAACCCCTTTTCCCGAAGTAGTCTGGTTCATATTTTATCACGTAGGCCCATTTATGTTTATGGAAACCGGCCTTCCCATGTCCTCCTCTTGATCCTCCTGCTCTGTGTTGCCCCACTCTACCGTAGCCGTGAGTTCTTGAACCACGTTTCTTTCTGGTTTTTCTTAGTTTGTGCGGCATCTCCAGTCAGCTACCTTGTCAATGGTTTTTTCTTTAAGAGCTTTTTAAATCGTATTTCGAGCACACCGTTCTTATATGATGTACGCTGGGTATCTGGCATCACTATTTTGGGAAGATTTAAACTTTTATAGTATTTCCGTTCTGAAGCTTCAGCAGATAAGGTTAATCGATGGTCTTCCACGTGGATTTTTAGCTTTTCCCTTTTGAACCCTGCAAACTCGGCAACAATCAATATCTTATCCTTTTCCTCAAAGACATCGATCAGAGGCTCAGGCTCCTTCCATTTTCTTTGCCTACGCGTTTTTAGAAAAATGTGTTTGTAGTGGTATGATCCTCTCTTAGTTCTTAGGTTCTTGATTCGGAATGCTTTAAGAGTTTTTTTATCCTTAGCTCTATCAAAGTCTCTGGAAAAGTGAAATCTTCTTGAATGGTTTTTATATCTCCGCCACTTCGCGCTCAAAACCGCCTTCTCCTCGGATAAGAGGGCATTTGAAAAGTGACTATAAAATGTATCGCAAACAAAAGTGTTTAAACTGCAGTTCAAGTCATCCGCTTTATAAGCTCATTAATTTTTTCTCCGCGGTATCCAAGCTCGCCCCCCATGCCATAGCCCTTTTTAACTTTACCTTTGAAGCCCTTAGTTGGCGGATGCAGTCTAAAAACTGGTCTCACATTAGGAAGTTTCCAATATTCAACATGACAGTCAAATATCGCTTCTGCAAGCTCCTCGAAGGACTTGTAACCGATTTTCTGCGCATACTCATCTGTCAACTTCTTGTCACCAGCAAGCCTTCCTCTTTTCTCTATCATCATGCTCACTGTTTCCTTAGAGGCCTCACCCCAAGTGATGAAGTGCTGCGCTGTTTTCAACATTCCAAGGAAAGAGGGACGGTTGTCAATTAAAACCGCGTAGTTATTTCTTGTCAAGTTAAGCATTAGAAGAGTTTCCCTAACCGACCGTGAGGCTCTAATTGTTCCGCGGATTCTCACAACCACTATGCATCCACGTTCTTTCACTTCTTCAGCCACTTACCTCACCCAATCCGCTGGGGTTATGAGACTGTAAGTTCTCTTTAACGCGTCGAAAACAGCATATGCAAAAGATGGAACAGTCCTCGTTGAGCCGTAACTCCTTGTCCAGCAATCCTTTATGCCCACGAGTCCAAGAATGACCCTTGCCACTTCGCCTGCTACAAGACCTAAACCTCTCGGTCCGGGAAGAATAACAACCTGTACGCCACCGCATTTTCCTTCAACTTGGAACTGTACTGAATGTTGTCTGCCACACCCGCATTCCCAGCTTCCACAACCCCTCCTAACTGGAACTATGTTCAGACGAGCATCTACTGCAGCCTTTTCTATAGCTGCTCGCACCTGCCTTGCCTTTCCAGACCCTAAGCCAATGTAGCCTTCCCTATTTCCAACGGCAACTATTGCCTTAAACCTTGATCTTCTACCAGCGTCGGTTTGTTTCTGGACCAGATTTATGTTTATGACCTCTTCTTGAATGCCTGGAAGCAAAGCATCAACAATTTGTGGCTCACGTATCCTTAAGCCTTCCATGAAAATTTCTTCAATGGATGAGATTCTGCCCTCTTGTATCATCTTCCCAAGACGTGTTTTAGGAACCCACTCTTCAAGGTTTTCTTCTCTTCTTCTTGAGTATCTTCTTCTTCTTCTTGAGCGCCTCAAGCTTTTTTACCTCCACTGACCGATGCAGTTATATCCTTTTTAATTTTTGCACAATGTTTAGGAAACTTTTCTGGGGGTAGTTTCTGCTTCAGATATCTCGAAAATCTAATTTGATATTCTTCGGGGTTAGAAGCTAAGATTTTTGCGTACCCCGCAATATGTTTACCTTCTATTCTATCTCCATCTGGAAGCTTCTCTTCGCTGTGGGGCACACGTACTCCAGCGTCTAACACGCCCTTTAGAACTGCAAAAACTCGCGCGTTTTTTGTAGGAGAATGTAACCCTATGTCCAAAACTGCTTCCTTTACGCCTTTTGCTTTGGCTCTTGATCCACAGAGAAAGCCAGTTAAGTAGGATGCTGGAATGTTTCCTCTTGGAGCTTTCCACCCGTAGTTTCTGGTTAGCTCTCTACTATGGGCTGAAACTATGATCTCGTCTCCGTGAGGTTTAGCCACAATTACTTGAACAATCATGTTTTCAAGTGAACCGCGGGCTACCAAGCGTGGTTTTCCGGAGAGCAACAGTGCCTTTCTTGCTTTGTAATTCGTTTTTCCCTCCCTTCTTCTCCGGAATGGTACACAATAGCGTGGCCCCTTTGCCATCAGTGTTTCCTCCAAAGCTCGTGCGTCTTCAAGTAGCGCTCCAAGTCGGCAATGGATCCAAACCTTCCGCTACTCGCCATCGTGTACATCTTCCGATATGTGTTTTCAATAATTATTCTGTTGGTTTTTAGTTCGCGAAGTCTCCTTCTTAAGGCTCGGATTTTGGTCATCCACGCAGCTTTCTTTGAGATTTTCGCGCGGGATGAACTGCTTCTGCTGCCTGGTCCGCGTCGTCGTCCCTTCTTTTTCTTTTCGTGTAGAATTCGTGCTCTTGCACGGCTTACACCCTTCTCCGGAAGTCGTTTAACGACACCTTCATGAATTAGTTTTCGGATTTCCTCTCTACTTATTGCTACTTCCACATCATCTATCCTTTCAGGATCTATCCACACACGATTCTGTCCAACTTTCAGGATTAGCGCTGCCAGACGCCGCTGACTTTTAAGGCCCGTCATTGCTTTTCTGTCCTCCTTCTACGCTTTTTGCTCTTCTTCTGCTTGGGTTTCAGCTTTTCTTTTTTTGCTACTTCCTTTTCCTCAGTTTCCTCCTCTTCTGCTACCTCTCTTTCTTCTCTAATCACTTCCTTAGCTTCTCTGAAATTCAGGATTTTTATCTTTCTTTTTCTTGCTTCAACAAGAATTTTAGCTCTTTTTCTTTTACCAACTGTGTGAGCAATTCTTATGGCTTGTGTGCTGGCGTTAACTTTTTCAAGTTCTTCGACATTGTGTGTCAAAACTTCTTTATAACCTGACGGATGAAGACCTCTTGCAGTTTTTGGTCCTCTGTATCCAACGCTTACGGTAGGCGGCCAACCCTTAATCTTTCTTCGCATTTTGTTGTCTATTCCTCTTGGTCTACGCCAGTTTTCCTTCAAACGTTTGTACCGCCAGCTTTCCTGTCTAACAAATTTAGGTTTCTTCTTTTTTATGCGGCTCCTCAGTTTCAATGCTTTTTTTAAAGCGGTTGTGTCTTGTTCTGTCATTCGTCTATTCCCTCGCCTCTTTCGTTAACGTATATGCCGTCTAAGAAGACACGGGGGTCTTTTCTTTTCACCTTGGTGCCTTGTTCGATGTTTGCAGCTGTTTGGCTTACGTCTTCAAGGTTTATGCCTTGAACGATTATGTCTTCGCTTTGAACTTCAACTTCGGTATCGCCTATTATTTTGACTTTTCTGGGGCTTCGTTCACCTGTGAAATTTTCAATTAAAATGGTTTTGTCCTTAACTTTAACCGATATCGGAAAATGGGAAAAAACTATTTTCAGTTTGTATGTGAAGCCCTTCCTAACTCCAGTAATCATGTTCTGGACATGCGAATAAAGAGTGCCTACAAGGGCCGCCTCTTTTTTCCTTGGCCACTCAGCCCAGATGCGAATCGTTTTTCCTTCAAGTTTGATTGAAATTGGAGCGTGAGAAAAGTCACGGGTTGATGTTCCCTTTTGACCTTTAACTATGATTTTTCGTCCTTCCAGTGATACATCCACGTCATCTGGAATCTGAATGGTTTTGGAGACTTCTATAGCTCGCATAAGGCACCTTTCCTAATAAGCAAATGCTAGAAGTCTACCTCCGATGCTTTTTTCCTTTGCCTCTTTGTGGGAGAGCACTCCCTTTGGAGTTGAGACAACTAGTATACCAACCTCTCTTGAGGGAAGGAATCTCTTCTCCCACTCTTCAAAATCATCTACTTTCACTGGGAAGCGCGGTCTAATGGCTCCACATTTGTTTATTCTCCCCAGAAGTTGAACCTTGAACTTTCCGGAGCGGCCGTCATCAATGAACTCGAATTCTCCAATGTAACCGTTTAACTGCATAACCCTTAAAACTCTGCCCAAAAGCTTAGAGGATGGACTAATCACGCATTCATGTTTGTTCCGCATCTCATTGTTTATGACCGTTGTTAAACCGTTTGCCAAGGCATCCATCATACTTCCCTCGTTACTCATACTTTCTGAAACCAAGTTTCTTAGCTACCTCTCTAAAACATCGCCGACATAAATATAAATTGTAACGTCGGATAAGGGCTCCATAAGACCCACATCTAACGCATCGCCTTGTAGCCCTTCCATATTTTCTTTCTTTTTTAGGTTTCTTTTTACCCATGCCTTTCTCTCCAATAACTACACTATTTCAATTCCCAAGGTATCCTTAACGAACGCCATAGCTTCTTCTGGTGTCAAAATGTGTTTTGAACCGATTTTCGCCTTCTTTCTCCGCCTCTTTTTAACTCGATATCCCGGGCGGGTGAGAGAAACGCATACATCCATGCCGAATATACCAATTTCAGGTTCGTATTTTACTCCTGGAATTTCAATGTGTTCTTTTATGCCAAAAGAGAAGTTGCCATATTTGTCGAAGCGATTCTCAGACATTTTGTTGTCGACAACGGGCAAAACTTTTTTCAGCAATTCTATTGCTATTTGTTTTCTAAGCGTTACAATGCATGCTATTGGTTCACCTTTTCTTATTCCAAAATTTCTAATGGTTTGCTTAGCTTTTCTCTTACATGGGTTTTGACCTGTTAAATCTTTCAGAATCTTTGCGGCTTTTTCCACAGGCTCCCCTGACTTTCCAACGCTGATGTTAACAACAACCTTTTCGATTTTCGGTTTAAGCATGGGACTTTCTTCCCAACTCTTTAGTAGTTCATTCTCAGACAATTTGAACTGCCTCCGGCATGGATATTAACGGCTGTGCTTCGCCGATTGCAAAAACAAAGTTCAAAATTGTCTGGTAACGATTTCCCCTCTTGTCCTCGATTGTTATAAGGGCGTTTCTTCGCTTCTTTCCCTTCGTTTTTTCGATTTCGATTATCTTACCATATTTCCCCATGTTTTTCCCACTGGTTACCATCACAAAAATTTTTTCCTTCATTTTTATTTGCTCTATGATTTGTCTTTCTGGCAAGCTTATTTTCACAGTATCTAAAGTCTTGTAAGTGTCCTCTTGCGGGTTCTTTGGGTCGGCAACTTTCACCATTACGTTTAAACCGTCATGCAGGTTGAGTTGTATATGCCCGTTTCTAACAACTTTTTTGTTTTCTATCCTGCACAGTTTGAAGTTTAATTCTTCTTTGCTGATTGGATGAAGAATTAAGCCCTTGCTGGATGGCACTACACGAAAGCATCTATCAATGTCTAAAAGGGAAATAACATCCATTAAACCTACTGGAAAGCTATCGTCTCGCCTAACTTTACCATCTACATATACCTTTCCCTGCGAAACGATTATTTTAGCCTCTTTCCTTGTTTTGGCGAACCCGAGAATGTCACGCAAGACTACAGCTAATGGCAAGCAGTTTTTAATAGAATGTGGTCCAGAAGAAGGCTTCACAACCCATAGAAACTCTTTCCTATGGATTGGCCAAAACCTTGGTGCAGGTTTACGTTTTAATCCGGTGGACGCTTCTTTTCTGCCCAAAATCATTTTCCCCCTTCAGTTTTCTTAGTTGTTTTACGCTTAACCCTTGTTTTCTTCACTTTAGGCTTCTCTTTTTTGGTTTCTTTGGTTTTCTTTTTTCTCGCTTTTTTCACTTTTTTAGGTTTCTTTGGTTTTTCTTCTACTTTCTTTTCAGCCGGCTTTTTAGTTACTTTCTTTTTTCTTCTTTTCGGCTTCCTTTCTGGAGCCTTCTTTTCCACAGCTTCTCCTGTTTCTGCAATCTCTTCTGAGCGTGGCTTCTCTGAAACCTCCTCTATTATCTTGTGAGCTTTTCTTTTCCTTTCCAAAACTTGCTTTCGCCACTTATCCTCAAGATTCAAGTTCGTTATCATGACTTTCGAAGGGTGAATGGGCAGGAATATTGTGGTTCCGTCAACTTTTTCTCGTGTTAGTCCTTCAACGTAAATTCTATATTTTCCTCTGTCTATGCGGGTGACCTTTCCTTCGAATCCTTTATGGTCTCCTCGCATTATGCGGACTGTATCTCCACTTCTAACTGGTAGGACTCTCACTCCATGCGATGCTCTTAGTTCTGGTGAAAAAAGTGCTGCAAAATGTTTGTAGCGTATATGATCTGGTGCTTGGAAAAGCATTTTTCTTTGTTTCGCTGGTTTCGTTACAGGTTTTATTGCTCGCATGTTCTTCCTCCTATACTATTATGCTTGCTGCACTTGCTATTCTCGGCCATCTTTCAGCGGCTTCTTTTGCCACTGGCCCACGAATCTCTGAACCTTTCATTTCTCCATCAGGGGTTATTATTACTGCCGCGTTATCTTCAAATTGAACCCAGATACCGTCAGCCCTCCTGTAGCATTTTCTCTGCCTTACAACCACTGCTTGAAAAAGATTTTTTCTCATCTCTGGTCTTCCACGTCTAACTGAAACAGTTATTCTGTCGCCTACTGACGCTGATGGAACACGTCGTAAGCGTCCCTTATAACCTATAACTTGGATCAGCCGTAGTTTTTTGGCTCCGCTGTTGTCTGCACATTCCAGGATTGAACCAGCTGGTAGCCCCTTTGAGATTTTTGGTTTTTGTCCAATCATTCCCTTGGCAATTAACGCTCTCATTTTCGCCTTTGCAGCCATTTTATTTCTCCCCTAGTTTTTCAACGACAACAAAGGACACTGTTTTGCTTATTGGACGACATTCAGCTATTCTAACGCGATTTCCTTCTTTTACGTTCATGCATGGCGGATTGTGGGATGGGATACGGCTGTATCTTCTGTCATACCTTTTAAACTTTGGAACATAATTAAGGTAGTTACGTTCAACTATGATTGTTTTATCCATTTTCGCGCTAGTGACTACGCCGTTTATTACTCGGCCCCTTAGTGAGAGGTCGCCGTGGAAGGGACAGTTTCTATCCCTACACGTTTTCTTAGGCTTTTTGAAAGTCATCGACATCACCATAGCCTCCTAATACGTTTTTTAAGCCTGCCTTCTGGTCGTCCCACAAGCAGTTTGCCATCAATTTCAGCAATAGTTCCGTCAGAAAAATTGAAGTGAAAAACAGCTGACTCCTTTATGATTTTTTTTCTTTTTCCCTCATGCAGAATTACAAACGTGTTGCGTGTTTCGTCTATGATCTTGCCAGAGATTCCCACGTAGTCTTTATGTTCGCTTTTTGCAACTCGGGCTCCGGTTCCAATGAATTCGCAGCGAATTATGTTTGGTGTTATCTTCATTTCCTTTTCTTCCCCTTAGCCTTCTCTTCTGCAAGTCGAAGTTTTTGTTCGTGTTCGATGGTTAGTATTTTGGCGATTGTTTTGCGCAACTCCCTTATTCTAGCTGGGTTTTCTACTGCTCCTCCCGCTTTTATCATTGTTCTTAATCTGAGAAGCTCTGTTCTAAACTCGTTGAGCCTTTTCACCCGCTCTCCAGATGACATATCACGTATTTCTTTAACCTTCATTATCGACATTTACTTGGCTGTCTCCTCTCCGCTTGTTTCTTTAAGTTCTCCCTCAGCTTTTTCTTTAGGTACTTCTTCTCCTGCTTCCTCCTCTGGAGGACTTTCAGTTTTTTGGGGTTTATCTGGAAACTTCGCATCCGGGGGCATTATCCTAACTTTCACGCCGAGTACGCCAGATTTTAGTTGAACGTGAACTTCGGCTTTCCTCGTGTATTTTATTGCTGGGGCTCCACATTTCGGTAAATATCCAGCTTTGAATTTTTCATATCTCGCCCTCGCGGTTCTCAGTTTTCCCCTGATGGTTATCTCCACGCCGAGGGCACCAGCTTCCATAACTCGGTTTAGCGCCCAATATCCCGAACGTCTAAAATGTACACCTCTCTGCAGAGCTGATGATATACGTGAGGCAACCACATAAGCGTTTAATTCCGGAATCTCCATCTCAGAAACAGAAATCTGCGGATTTGGAACATGGAAATTCTCTTCCAAAATTCTTGCGAGTTCTCTTATTGTTCCCCCACCTCGACCTATTACTAAGCCAGGGCGCATGGCATAAATCACTATATGCGTTCCCAACGGAGTTTTTGACATCTTCACCCCGCCATAACCAGCCCTTTCAAGTTCCTTCTGCAAGAACTCGTCGATTTCCGTCTTTTTCATGGACTCGGATATGAAATGTTTGACAACAGACACTATACTTTCCCTCCTGGTTCTGGCCGTTCTTCTAAGGCTACTTCAATATGGCATAAAGTCTGAAATTTTGGTGAACTTCTTCCGAAAGCTCTTTGCATGTACCGCTTGATCTTCATACCAGGATATGCTGACGCGTGGATTATGCGTAGTCTTTCGGTGTCTAAGCCTTTGTATTCAGCGTTGGCCTCTGCTCCTTCAAGTATTTTTACAATGTGTTTTGCAGCTTTCACTGGGTACCTGCCTGCAAAAGCCTTTTCTAGTCCGCGGCGGTGCCCCGCCTTTTTGTTGAATCTTGCGAAAGGAACAGGCCTCTTCTTGATCATAACATCCCTAAGATAACGTTTTGCCTGATTGAGCATCATGCCTTTTATTGTTTTACATATTTCTCGAGCTGATTTATAGGATACTCTAAGCTCTCGTCCGCTTGCTTTAACGGTTTTTTCAGGATCTAATTCCTCTTCCGCTATGGAGTATCCCCATTTTGGCACTTCATAATCTCTCCAGTTGTGCATTTGAACAGCGAAATGGTGATTTATATGGTTTTCCTTAATCTCAACTAGTTTTCCACACTCGCGCGTTATTTCCGTTTTCTGGACAGTTTGGCTTCATTTATGTGGTGCCGTATTCGAAGACAGCTTCACTAGCTTGCGGACGCTGTGGACCCGTTTACTCTTAAAGAAGCTCTGTATCGAGCGACTACGCCTTTTGAATACATGCACAGAGCTGAAAACCATAGGCTAGACCGTGAAGAAGAAGCCGACAAGATCTGGGTCTAAACGCGCGCATAAAAATGGGGAGTTTAGGGGATATTGCTCTTACGCAGAGACATATTATTCGTACGCATTCAGTTCCAGAGTGGTGCGGCCGCCGGGATTCGAACCCGGGATCACAGGCTTGGAAGGCCTGTGTCCTAAACCAGACTAGACGACGGCCGCCCTTCACTATTACAGTTATTCTTTATTTGAGACGGGGTAGATAAAATTTCTTTTCAGCTATTTTGGTTTCTCTTCAGGCTTATACATCCTTTTCTCCTGTGCTGGCTTAGGTTTAAAACTGCCTCGATATTTGGTCATGGATGCCCTTTTCCTTTCCAAGTTTTTGAGCCTTGCATAAAGCTTGGCTGCCTTAGTTTTCGAAGTCTTCCTAACCCTCGGAACGCGATAAGGCGCCGGCGTGAAGGGTTTTTTAACCTTCTCTCTTGACCTTTTCTTCCTACGGCTTCCAGTTTGGACATTCTTCACTTTTCGAAAAACAACATAACCTTCATCCAAGTTCACCTCTTGCATTCTCCATCCAACATCCAACCAAGCCTTAGCATGCACACCAGAGGACTTATTCCACCATTTTTCGTTACGAAAAGCACTCATAGGCAAGTTATCGCTTATAATCCCATCCATCTTAGCAAAAGAAAGCTTGACCACACTTGTAAAAGCAGCTCTGAACCTTAAGTAACGTTTAAGCCCGTCATATTTACCAACGGAACGTGGCGAAACAATTCTTCTTGCACAATTTAGACAAAACATTTTTGTGCGGTCACCTGTTGAAACATCCGGCACCACGCAGTCTCTGCAGAACAAACGTCCACATCTCTGACATCGCCTAAGATAACTGTACCGAAAAACCCTACCACATATCCCGCATTCATCTTTGAAAGGCATCTAAACCACTGGCAAATGCAAAGGAACCCACTAAACTATTGTTGAGACCCTGATATAAATGTCATTTCATAATTCAGAAATCATGATAGATATTCGAAATCCGCGATAACACTTATACAAGACCTCTTTCTGTGTCAAATCGTGAACCTTAATGCTTTTCAGCGATTACTTGCATGAAAAAGCGGAGGAATCAAGACATAACGAGACCGTCGGGTATTTTCTGATCGTGACAGGTTCCATATTTTTTGTAGGAGGCTTACTTGAAACCGTAATAACCGTTGAGAATCCAGAATGGTTTCTAATAATCCCATACTACTTCACAGAGCATCCATACAGTCTTTTGGGCTTATCTCTAACAACTGTGGGGCTTGCACTGATTCTTCTAGGAATAGCTTTAAACATACACTATGCAAGGCAGAGAGCGTGGTATATGAAGGAGTTACAAAAGGCTCAAACTACGGAGGAATTGAGACTTTCAAGAACAAGAAAAAGGAAGAAGGAACAGGGAATAGGGTGAATTCAGCCTTTCATAACTGCCAAAGGAACAAACCTTGCGACCTTTGTCGCTATCCCTAGTTTGTCACTGACATCTACAACTATATCTACGTTTTTGTAGACTGGATCTGCCTCCTCAGCTAAAACAGCCGCACTTGCAGATTTGACGTAAATCCCACGTTGCTCCAAACCCTTCTTTACATCCCCACCCCAAAATCTTCGCTTGGCAGCACGCCGACTCATCATCCTTCCCGCCCCATGAGCAGTAGATCCAAAAGTTAATTGCATGGCTTTCTCCGCACCAGCAAGAAGCCACGAACTAGTCCCCATGCTGCCAGGTATAAGCACAGGCTGCCCCACAGCCCTATAGTCCGATGGGACTTCTGGATGCCCAGGTGGAAAGGCACGCGTTGCACCTTTTCTGTGAATCCAAACCTTTCTCTGCTGCTCCCCATCGACCTTGTGGCTTTCTATCTTTGCAATGTTATGAGCAACGTCATACACAAGAGTTAGTCCAAACTTTTCCGGATCTACTTTAAACACTTGTCGGAAGCTGTGTCTCACCCAGTGCATTATCGTTTGACGGTTCACAAACGCATAATTAACAGCGCACGCCATTGCTTGGTAATAATCTTCAGCCTCTTTGCTGTTTCCAGGTGCACAAGCAAGTTCCCTATCCGGCAGTACGATTTTATATTTGTGAACTGCTCTTTCCATGACCCTTAAATAATCTGAGCATATTTGGTGGCCGAAGCCCCTTGAGCCGCAATGGATCATACCTGTTATTTGCCCTTCATGTTCGATCCCGAAGGTTTCGGCTGCTTTTTCATCATAAATCTTATCCACTTTCTGGATTTCAAGGAAATGGTTTCCCGAACCCAGCGTGCCAACTTGTTGAAGCCCCCTGTTTTTCGCTCTTGCTGAAACCTTGTCCGGATTCGCGTTCTTCATGCATCCCCGTTCTTCATGGTGTTCAGCGTCTTCAGACCATCCTAGTCCTTGATCAATAGCCCATTGAACGCCATCCATGACCAATCTTTCCAGGTTATGCGTTGAAATTCTGGAGTCTTTTCGTCGGCTTCCAAGCCCGCATGGAACGTTATTGAAAATAGCGTTTATCAAATCAGAGAGTTTTGACGTTATGTCCTGTTCTGACAGGTTTGTTGTCAATAAGCTGACTCCACAGTTTATGTCATAGCCAACCCCGCCTGGACTAATTACGCCTTCATCATAGTCTGTTGCTGCCACACCACCTATTGGAAAACCATAACCTTCATGGCCATCAGGCAATGTTATAGCATATTTGTAGATGCCAGGTAAATGAGCTACGTTTGTACACTGTCCAAAGGTTCTATCAGTCCGCATTTTTTCCAACAAAACTTTGTCTGCAAAAACCCTGCCTGGAACCCGCATACCTGGCTTATACTTCGGAATACGCCAAGTGTAATCGTCTATCTTTTCAAGCGGAACCTTGTCTCCACGCATTATTTCACCTACAACATAGAAAGGTTGGCCAAAATATAAACGATTTTGGCGTTTAAACCAAAATAAGCGAGCTAACTATCCTAGGAAACTCTAAACTTCTCTACAAATTTTACAATGCCTTCCACACTCTGATTCAGTACAGTTTTGCCGAGAACTGGATGGTCTTTAATGTAGTCTGCAGCTTTTTGAAGAGCCACATCGCCTTCTAGAATTCGTTCACCTATTGCCTCAAGGTTCTCGCCTTTTTCTATTCCTTGCATTGCAATCTCTGCCCACAATTTAAGCTGCTTCACATAAGCCCGAAGTTTTTTTATGGCATCTTGTGCTTTACCAAAATGGCTGTAATACAAGAACCTAGGTTTTAGGTTAATCAGCTTCTCCAAGGATGCTAAAGCGATGTCCAAGCGGAAAGGCGGGGGCGTTGGCGGCACAACCAAGTCAAATTTATTCAGGTAAACGCCAGCAGCGTCTCCTGCGAAAATTCCTTGGCTTAATGTTTCATAATAACCCAAGTGGTGCGAAGCATGCCCAAGTGTTTCCACAACCTTCAGTTTAACGCCATTTCCAACGTTTAAAATCATACCGTCTGTTCCCGAGATAATCCTCTCTACTGGAACAGGCTCAGGTTCACCATACATCTC
>JAUUWK010000066.1 GCA_030589055.1 Candidatus Bathyarchaeota archaeon
GCTTTTTTGAAATGCAATGGCGTTGCATGGAAGGCTCCGCGAACCGTTACCTCTCCATAGTGAAGCAGTTCTGTGTTGACCTTGATTTCTGTTCCAAGTGGGCATCCGCCAAATTCTAGGACTGTTCCGCCTTTCCTAACAAGTTTTAGGGCTTGCTCCCAAGTTTGTGGCAGCCCAATGGCTTCGATTACAACGTCTGCGCCGTATCCGCCAGTTAATTGCCGAACCTTCGCTACCACGTTTTCTTTTCCAGCGTTAATTGTTCTGTCTGCACCTAGTTTCTTAGCGAAGTTTAGTCTTTCCTCCACGAGGTCTATGTTGATTATTTTTCCTGCGCCCTCTTTCTTTGCGGTTAATAGATGTAGTAATCCTATGGGTCCAGCACCAATTACAGCAACTGTATCTCCTAGTTTTATGTCTGCTTCTTCAGTTCCATGCAGCACGCATGCTAGTGGTTCGGTGATTGCAGCTTCCTCATAGGAAATGTGTTGCGGGATTTCTTGCATGTTCACTAGAACGGTGCGGGCTGGAACTTTGATGTATTCCGCATAAGCTCCCCAGAGCCAAATCATGTTCTCGCAAAGATTGTATTTACCTTTCTGACACATTCTGCAGTGCAAACATGGGGCGCTGTTGCCAGCACGGACTCGCATACCCTTTTTTGGCCATTTAAGTCCTTCGCCAACTTCAACAACTTCGCCTGCCCACTCATGACCGAAAACTGTTGGAAGTTTTATGACTTTTTCAACATAGCCTCTTTGCAGTATCTTCAGGTCTGTTCCACAGGTTGTTGCTGCTTTGACTTCAACGAGAACTTCGCCAGCCTCAACCTCTGGCACTTCAACGTCTTCGATTCTTAAGTCTTTTACACCGTAAAGCATTGCCGCTTTCATTTTTATCACGCGTTTAAGACTATAACTTTCAAACTCTCCCTATTTTCTAATGCTGTTTTAAAGGCTTTGGCAGTGTCTGCAAGCTTGAAGCGATGGGTTACCAGCTCTTTGACTTTTACTCTGTCGGATTTGATTAGTTCTAAAGCTGTTCTCGTTTCTAAATGTGAAGTTGAATAGGATGGGATTATTTGGATTTCCGAGAAAAACAGTTCCTTTGGACTGATTTGCAAGTATTTTCCAGGACGAGTTGGGGCAAAAAGGCATATTTTTCCTCCTTTACGGCAAACGTTTAACCCAGCTTTGATTGCTTCTATGCTTGGCGCAGTCACAACTACAAGGTCTGCTCCGATTCCGTCAGTTTCGAGCTTAACAACCGCTTCTAAGTCCTCGTTTTCCGGGTTAACTGTGACATCTGCTCCAAACTTTTTTGCCATCTGCAGTCTATAGTCAATCAAGTCGCTTACAATCGTTTTTGTTGCCCCGAAAAATTTTGAGAGGACAGTGTGGATTATTCCGGTTGTTCCGGCTCCAATTACTGCGACTGTATCACCTGCTTCAATGTTGCTTTTTCTAAATGCTCTTATACAACAGCCCACTGGCTCAATTAGCGTAGCTTCTTCGAAAGAAAGTGTTTCCGGGATTTTTAATGTGTCTATTTTGAGGTTTTGGGCTGGAACTCTGAAGCATTCTGCAAGTCCGCCGGGGTCAATGTGTGTTTTATGAAATTGTTCACATAACGTGTAGTCTCCGTGTGTGCAGTAATGACATGTTAAGCAAGCCGCATGGTGATGCACAAAAACCCTTTCGCCAACAATGAATTCTTCAACTTTGCTTCCAGCCTTGACGATAATTCCTGCAGGTTCGTGACCGAGAACAAGTGGAGCACGGCTCTTAAGGTACCAGTCCATCAGGTCTGAACCGCATATTCCACAAGCCTTCATCTCCACCAGAACTTCGTCTTCACCAATGCCTGGTACTGGTACTTCCTCTAATCTTATGTCTTGTGGACTATAGTATACGGCGGCTTTCATTTTGGTTCAATCGTTTTTCTATGGCTAAGCACTTAAGACTTTCCAATCTACATTACTTTGTAGGAAGCGAAGAACATGTACGTTACAAGCATCAATGAGGTTAAAGAGTGTGAAATGGATGCGGAGGGTGCATGTGGTGTAAAAGTTAAGTATCTGTTACACGAAGGTGTAGGAGTCACAAGACTTCAGTTGAGACTTTTCACAATTGACATTGGCGGTTACACGCCTCTTGAAGGGCACAAGCATGAACATGAGGTTTTTATACTTCAAGGAAAAGCCCTTGTTAAAGGAGGAGACACTGAAGTCATCGTTGAAGAAGGAGACGTCATTTTCATTCCATCATGGGAGGAGCATCAATTCAGGAACGCAGGTGAAGAAAAGCTTCAGTTTTTATGCACGAAGGAAACTGTTGAGTGAAAATCTTTTATAAAAGAAAGGACAATGCGGTTCCATGAAGATTGAAAAGCCTGAGAAAATTGTTGGTTACGTGCTCCTCGTGATAGGGTTAATCTTCATAATTTTAGTAGCAATACTGGCGTACTTGGTCTTTGCAAGTGGGGCACAAATACCTCAGTTTGTTCCAGTTCCAGTAGGGGGAGAAGATGGGTTCGCCAGAGCCTTTGCAGCCTTCAGCAATGTCTGTCTAATCTTCTTCATTTTCATTGTAATCATTTGGGCGGGTTCAATAATTTCCAGCCGCGGCATAACATTGATCAAAGAAATAAAACTGAAAATTGTCGAATGAAGTCTCGGCGAAGAAGTGAAAATCGTCAAAAAAAGAAAAAGCTGAGAAAACCTAGGCTAGTCTTCAAGCATTGCTTTTTCAATTTTCTTTTTGACTTTTCGCAGAAATTCACTGGCTGGGGCGCCGTCCACAATTCTGTGGTCGTATGAAAGACTTAACATCATTATGGGCTTGATTTCAATTTTTCCATCAACCACAACAGGCTTTTCAACAACTCTTCCAACTGCAAGAATTGCTGCTTCAGGCGGATTAATTATCGGTATAAAGAATTCAACACCGTACATGCCCAAATTTGTAACGGTGAAAGTTCCACCAGCCAAATCCTCATTTACAAGCTTTCCCTGCTTAGCTTTTTCTGTCAACTCCTTAATGGCGACGTCTATCTCTTCCAAACTTCTCTTGTCAGCATTATATATAACTGGAACAACTAACCCGTTTTCCGTTGCAGTAGCCACACCCACGTTCACGTCTTCAAAAATCTTTATCTGATTTCCTTGAAGCGTCGAATTAATTATGGAATATTCAGCTAAGCTTTTTGCAACAGCTTTCAAAAGAATAGCCGTGTAAGACACTTGAAGTCTGTTATGCAACGTTATGGCTTCTGAGACGTTAACCTCCATAACTACTGTGCTGTGGGGAGCTGTCTTGAAACTTAAAGAAATACGTTCAGCTGAAGTTTTTCTGAAGCCACTCAATGGAATTACTTCTTTGACCTTAGGCAGGACACCACTAGTTATCTCAATAAACCTTCTAACATCCTCCTCAACAATCCTTCCTTCAGGTCCACTTCCCTTGACAAGAGACAAGTCTAATCTATGCTCTTTAGCCAGACGCTTCGCAGCCGGCGAAGCCAAAACTCTCTTCTCAACCCCTTCAACTGCCTTTGGTATTTCCGCGGATATTTCCGCTTCTGAAACCACTTCATCAGGAGCCGTTATAACAGCTAAAACCGCATTAACCGGAGCGTCAACACCTTCTTGCACAAGAATTTTTCGCAAAACGCCGAAGGCAGGAGCTTCCAAATCGTAAGTAGCTTTTTCCGAGAACACCTCAACTAGGGGTTCTCCCTTCTCAACACTATCTCCCTCTTTCTTGTACCACGTGCCAACGGTGCCTTCCTTCATCGTTAGGCTGAGCCTTGGCATAACAACTTTAGTCACCATTTTAGATTATCTCCTTTACCGCCTTCATTATGGTCTTCTCACTTGGAATTACGTATTGCTCAAGTGGTGGACTGAAAGGGATGGGTGTGTCTGGTTCAGCTACACGTTTTATAGGTGCATCCAAATAATCTATGGCTTCTTCAGCAACTACAGCGGCGATTTCAGCACTCACGCCAGCGGTTTTGCAGTCTTCGCTTACAACCACAAGTCTCCCAGTCTTCTTAACAGAATCAATTATTGCCTGTTTATCCAGAGGCACTAAAGTTCTTGGATCAACAACCTCCACACTTATACCTTCAACCTCAAGCTCTTCAGCCGCATTAAGGGCTTTATGAACCATGTATAAAGTGGCTACTATCGTCACGTCTGAACCTTCCCTTTTCACATCTGCAACTCCGAAAGGAACAGTGTACTCCTCTTGCGGAACCTCACCCTCCAATGGATACAAAAGTTTATGTTCACAGAAGAAGACCGGGTTGCTGCCGCGTATAGCGGTTTTCAAAAGCCCCTTTGCATCATAAGGCGTTGAAGGCACAACCACAAACATGCCTGGAACGTGCATGAACCAAGCCTCTAGGCTTTGAGAGTGATGTGCTGCTATGTTTACTCCGGCACCGAAAGGTGTTCTAATAACAAGCGGAACCTTTGCTTGACCGCCGAACATGTAGTGTATTTTTGCTGCTTGATTTGCAATCTGATCCATGGCTAGGGATGTTAGGTCGCCAAACATTATTTCAGCCACTGGACGCATGCCCGTTATAGCTGCACCCACAGCCGCACCTATTATAGCCGACTCTGATATTGGAGTGTCCCTGACTCTTTCGTCTCCGAATTCTTCAGCTAAACCCTTCGTAACTTTAAAGGCACCTTGCCAATATCTTCCAATGTCCTCGCCCAGCAAGAAAACTGTCGCGTCTCTGCGCATCTCCTCTCTTAGCGCTTCTCTTAACGCTTCCCTATAGGCTATCTTCCGCATCTTCATTCCTCGAAAATTTAGGCGTAAACATCCTGCAAGGCTTCTTCTGCAGCCGGATACGAACTTTCCATAGCAAATTTGGCAGCCTCCTCAATTTCAGCAGAAACTTTCCTTTCAATCTGTTGAATTTCAGCTTCCATTACAACGTTTGTTTCCAAAAGTCTTTCCTTAAAACGCTTAATTGGATCGTTACGTAACCAGTCTTCAACTTCTTCTTTTGGTCTGTACTTAGCTGGGTCAATGCGTGAATGTCCCTTATGCCTATAAGTTTTACATTCGATGAGGGTGGGTCCTTCGCCTTTTCTAGCCATTTCAACAGCTTTCTGTGCGGCTTCATAAACCGCTAAGACATCGTTTCCATCCACTGCAACACCGGGGATTCCGTAGGCTACGGCTCTGTCTGCAACGTTTTTTACAAGCATCACGGTTGATTGGCGAGTTCCCATAGCGTAAACGTTATTTTCGCAAACAAAAATCACTGGAAGCTTCCATACAGCCGCCATGTTTATGGCTTCATGGAACGTTCCCTGATTTGACGCTCCGTCTCCAAAGAAACATGCTACAACGTTGTCCGTTCTCCTAAGTTTTATGGATAATCCGGCTCCCATGGCTATCGGTAATCCAGCGCCCACAACGGCTGTTGCACCTAACATGCCCACTTTGAAGTCTGCGATGTGCATTGAGCCGCCCTTTCCTTTGCAGTATCCCGTTTTTTTGCCTAGAATTTCAGCCATAACTCGCTTTGGCTGGGCGCCTTTAGCTATGCAGTGACCATGCCCACGATGAGTGCTTGTGATATAGTCATCTTTTCTGAGGTTGCCACAAACGCCAACCGCTACGGCTTCCTCTCCCGTGTACAAGTGTATTGTTCCGGGAACAAGATTTTGAGCGTAAAGTTCAAAAACCTTCTCTTCAAAACAGCGAATCTCCAGCATTTTCCTATACAAATCAATATTTTTTTCCTTACTCAAGTTTAACGGCAATTTCCTTGTCTCCTCAGCAATCACAAAGCTTACGCTCTTATAGAGTTTTAAATATTTTTATATTGCCCTAATAGTTGTTGAATGCTAAACGGAAGGATGTTAGATGAGTTTTTCACGCAGACAGGTAGCATCGCTTCTCTGCTTGGTTAGCCTTTTCCTCGTTTTTTGTTCTGTGACTTGTCTTTCATTTTCGGAAACAGTGCAAGAGGAAATTCTGGGACTGCTCAAATACGAGATAAACGATGTGTATGTCGGAAGCCTTAAGCATGTTATTCAGATTGTTAATAACTCTCCTGCTCCAGTAAGTGGAGAACTTTTTGTTCCTTTAATCAAGAACGAAACTGCACAACGTTACGTCATTCTCCGGAATAATTCTCTGTCAAAAGTGAATGACAGTTCTGGAAACATATACTTCCACTTGGATCATTTGAGAATAGGCGGAGGACAAACCTTCCGTGTAGAGTTAAACTATTACGTGGTTTCTTTCAGCATCCACTATCTGATTGATTCAA
>JAUUWK010000040.1 GCA_030589055.1 Candidatus Bathyarchaeota archaeon
GGCTGAGGTCGTTGGCGTTCCAACGGTGACTTCAAACTCTTTGGTTTCAGGGTCAACCTTAACCTTCACAGGAACTTTCATTCCAGCATAATCTTTGGTAAGTTCATTTATTTTATTCACGATCTCTAAGACGTTTACACCCAGCGGGCCTAGAGCCGGGCCTAAGGGTGGTCCCGCTGTTGCTTGTCCTCCAGCTACGAGCAGATCCACAACTTTTTTCTCACTCATCTAAATTTCACCGCCTTCACTTTTTGTTTTTTCAACCAACTTTACGTAATCGGAGTGAACAGTTATTGGTAGCGTGAAAGTTGCCTCCAACAATTCGAGTGTAACATCTTCCTTAGTCATGTCGATGCGGGTTATTTTTGCACGCATCCCCTTAAACGGTCCACCTATCACTTCTACAATGTCGTTTTCACTTAATTCTTCAATTATTGGCTTTCTAATAATATACGTTTCAACTTCTGAAAAACTTACAAGACCCGGCACCCTTGACCGCACGTGTTTTATGCCTGTTATAGCTTCTTCCACAAAGTGTGGACCGTCGGCTTCTATGAAAAGGTAACCTCTTAGCGTTTCAGGGACAAGGATCGCTCTTACCGGTATCTTCTTCATTTCAATCTTTGCAGTGACAAGTTTAGCTACGTTTCTCTCCTGTCCCGTTGTTGTTCTTACAGCAAAAATTTTTGTTGCTGGCTTTTCCTCGTTTTTTCCCATAATTTCTTCCTTCTAAGTTGGAACTGGGCCTTGTTGCAGAACCGAAGATAATAACTTAATTACAAAACCGACTAGTCCAATTGCACTTATGCCTAGGAAGCATACTTTGACCGATAGCCAAAGCTCGTTTTTTCCCGGTTTTGAAGCCAACTTTAAAGTTCTTCTACATTGGGATAGGAATGACCTTACATCCATAGTTCATCGCACACTCAACATTTCAATCATAATATAAACGTTACTGTAACTGTCGGCTTTGATAGATAAGCCCGAACATTTCTATTAACTTTTCCCTTTCACAGAGTCAAAAGCTTATCTCAATGTTTCGCCTTCTTGAAAGGCACACCTGTTTCCTTAAGCATTTCAACAAGCTTTAATTTGTGTTCGCCCCTTATTCCCTTCCAATCCAAAATTGTCAATTCAACCCGTTCCAACGTTCTTGCTATGCATTGCTTAAGAATCTGCAAATCTATGCTTGAAACAGCATATTTCGGAATTATATGGCCAAAAGCAAAATCGTTTTCCAACGCTATTCTAGTGAATTTACTGTTGTAATGCGGCCCACCTATGCCAAGCACGACTTCGGCTGGGAAATCACCGAATTTTGAAACAGCCTCCATGGTTGCGCGGGCAACAGCCTCAGCCGCTTTCAAATCCTTCCATTGTTTAAGCGAGCTTCCCAACTCGGCGAACATTGTCGGCGTGTTCAATGAAGGCCCGTGGTGGGTGCACTCGTAAGAAATTTCGTAGTCAAGCTGCATCTCTTCTGTGAGGCGCATCATAGCCTTCAAAAGATCTCTCATAGCGTTTGCGGGTGAAACAGAAACTTTCCTAGGGATTCCGCCTAGCTTTGCTTCACCTAAGTTACCTGACGTATGTGTTGAAAGCGTTGGGGTTCCGCTGGCACTACTGTGTCTGGAAATGAAAACTATAAGTTCGGAGTCAGGGAATAATTCCGTCATGTTTTGTGCGTATATAGATTCGTCTCTTAAGGTTACGAGTTTAACGTCTTTACTGCCGACTTCAGTCGTGTAAATAGGGTTTCCTTGAAAATCTTCTGCTGTCTCATTGAAATTGTAGTTGTCTAAAATCTGTTTCTTAATGTTCAAGCTTGCTATATCTTTGTTTGAGGCAACGATTAAAATCATCTTATGTTCCCTTAATGCAAACCTAATAACTAACAACTAATGCTCCACAAAGCTTATAATTGCTAAAATCGGTTGAAACTTGAAGTCTGGAAAGGGTGGAGAGATGCACTTAATCGCTTTTAAGGATTTGACAGGGCAGCAGCTTATGGAAATAATCGATAAGGCTGTTGAGGTTAAGCGTAACTCAGAAAAATATTGGAGTGTGTTGGCTCGTAAATCTTTAGCCATGATTTTTCAGAAAACCTCGACGAGGACTAGGGTTTCCTTTGAGGTTGCTATGACTCAGCTTGGTGGTCACGCTCTTTACATTGATTGGAGAACAACGAATTTCGCGATAGCAGACGTTTACGATGAAAGCCAATATTTGTCGCGTAATGTTGATTGCATCATGGCGAGATTGAAGAAAAACTCTGATTTGCGAGTGATGGCTGAAGCTTCACGTGTTCCAGTAATCAACGGATGCGACGAAAAATATCATCCAAGTCAGGCAATAGCGGATTTAATGACCATGAAAGAGAAGAAGGCCACATTAGAAGGAGTGAAACTTGTTTACATAGGCATTCACAACAACGTTTGCAATTCGCTTATTGAAGGATGCACAAAAACAGGAGTTAAAATCACCACGGTAACACCAATATTTAACGAGCCTTCAAGAGATGATGAACTTCTCGAAAGCGCCAAAAAGACAGGATTATACGAGACTACATTGGACGTTAAGCAGGCTGTCAAAGATGCTGATTTTGTTTACACGGATACTTGGGTTGACATGGAATTCTTCTTGAACCCTAAGTATGCTGTGGAAAAGGAGAAACGCGTCAAACTTATGATGCCGTACCAGATAAACCGGGAACTAATGAAGGAAAGCGACGCTTATATAATGCATGACATGCCCATCCACCGAGGTTACGAAATAAGCCAAGACATGATTGAAAGCCCAAAATCCGTAATATACGAGCAAAGCGAAAACAGATTATACTCGGCTGAATCAATACTGCTAAAACTTTTGGAAAAATATTAGCTGGCTATTTTAAAATCATTTCTACAAATTTTTCTGGTTCAAACTTTTCCAAGTCATCATAGTTCTGCCCGATTCCAATAAACAGAACTGGCTTTTTTGTCACATATGTAACGCTCAGCGCTGAGCCTCCTTTGACATCTGCGTCTACTTTGGTTAATATTGTTGCGTCTATTCCTACGCTCTTATGGAACTCCTCTGCTTGCATAACTGCGTCGTTCCCGGTGAGAGAGTCCACTGTTAGAATGGTCATGTCTGGATTGACTATGCGTTTGATTTTTGCAAGTTCGTTCATTAAATTTCGGTTTGTTTGTATCCTGCCTGCAGTGTCTACCAAAACAACGTTTGTCCCATGCGCTTTAGCGTGGTTTACCGTGTCGTAAGCCACAGCTGCTGGGTCACCGCCATACTTATGCTTAATCATGCGTACGCCCAATCGTTTAGCATGCTCTTCCAACTGTTCGATGGAACCCGCCCGGTAAGTGTCGCTACAAGAGAGAACTACAGAATAACCCTTCCTTGTCAGAAATTGGGCAAGTTTGGCTATGGTTGTTGTTTTTCCAGTGCCGTTTATACCAACAAAGACTATGATGTACGGTTCTCCCTTTTTCTGTTTTTCTTCTATAGCCATTAGCAAATCTATTTCATCATTTGCGAGCATAGTCTCTAAGAGCACTTCACGAAGATTCGCCTCCACTAGTTTCTTGCGGTCTTCAAGCCTTTTAACTTGGACTCCGCCTAAGCGTTTTTGCATTTCATCGCATATCCGCTCAGCAACAGGAAAAGCAACATCGTTTTCTATTAGGCTTAGTTTGAAGTCGGAAAGCACTGGACGCAGTTTTTCAGCTTTAAGCTCCGTCGTTGTAACCTTATTGACGAGTCTGCTTAATCCCGATTTAAGTTTCTCAAACATTCTTCGGCATTGTCCCCTTTCTAAGTACAGTCACCGATTCTTCAAATTTCGCTCGGTCTTCGTTGATTTTTTGTGCAACCTGTGCAAAACGTTGCTGAAGTGCCACCTTGGTTTTTTCAAGATCTTCCAATCGCTTTTTGATTATCGCTTTTGCCTCTTTCATGGTTTTCTCGACAGAAACTCCTGCTCCTATTCCGACAATTACTCTGTCTGGATCTTGAAGGCTTGCCCTAATGTAGGAGCTGCCGCCTACTGGCACAAGAAGCTCCGAACCCTCTTCATTTTTTTTTAATCCTTCCAGAGTAGTGTTTGCGTATGTCAAGTCTGTTATGACAGCGTTCACCATGTTCGTTCTGGATTGCAGAGCTTGTGCGGTGTCTTCAAGTAAACGTATTTCAACGCTTAATCTTCGAAGCTCTTCTTCAACTTTGCTCGCCAACTTTTTCTTCTCCAACAACAAGTTTTTTTAACAAAGGATTTTCTATTTCTTCTGGTGGAACTTCTTCGACCTTGATTATTTTTATGTGGAAACGTTTCACACGGTGCTTACTGCCTAATTCAGCGTAAACCTTTTCCACAGCATGCTCACTCTTGATGGCAACTACTTCCTTTTTGAAGGGAGTTTTCAAGTTTGGCTTCCGAATTTTGCCAATCACTCTGAAGACTTTGACTTCACCCATTTTCCTTCACAACATCAAAAGCTTGCCCAATTATAAACATCTCGGGTCCCGTTGTCAACAATCCCACCACCACTGCATGACTGTTACTAATTAAACCTGTGCCAACATAAGGTATCCCACAATTAATCGTGCCCACGTCAACTGGAACTTTCAGTACATCCTCTATAAGTTTCCGCTCAGAATCCGTCAATAAAGGATGCGCCAAAACGCCTTTGTTGGATACCACAGCTAAGGATCCAACATATGGCAAGCCAGCAACTTCACCTGGTACTGCTTCAACGCCTAAGGTTTCAGAGATTTCCTTGATTTCCGATGTTTTCAATTGTGGATCAACGATTGCACCCTTGTTGTTTGCTAAGACCATGTTTCCATAAGCCGTTTTCCTAGTTTCCATCACCGTTACGTTTCCTTCAAAAACAGATTTTAAGGCATCGATTTCCTTGTCTTGAACAAAATGGGGCAACAGTATGCCATTCGAGTTCGCACATACAAGCACACCAGCGAGAACCGAACCGCCGATTGTTGACTGCACCAGCTTGACCTTCAGCCATTTTCCCAATCTTTCAGCTTTCCTAGGTGGAACCCATTTTGGAACAATGACCATCGTGTCCGTGGTAAGCAAGTATACGCCTATACTTGCAGTTCCCACCAGACTGGACTGGTAAATGGCCAAGGACTAGTCTCCTTCAGCCAAGAAAACAGTAATGTTGCCATCCTTATCCTTTGCAGCTCTCACACGAACCTTTCGAGGAGGCTTCTCTATACCCCTCCTCCAGACTCTCTCATTCACCTCGTTGCTAATGATAAGCCTTTTAGGCTCTTCCTCCTCTTCCATTTCTCCCGGCGGCTTCAACTTCATATGTCTCTTCACGAAATCCTTAATCATCTTCATAGCTCTAGGCGACCTTTTCTTAGGTGGCGCAATCCATACTCTGCCTAGAGGAATCGTGTATATCCTCTCTTCAACAAATTCTTCTTCAACTTCTCTTCGACGTGGAGGCTTAACTTCTTCTTCAACTGTGGAAACCTCTTCTTCAGCTTCAGCTTCTACGGCTTCCTCGTCCTCTAACGCTTCAGCCGGTTCCTCTATTTCCTCTGTAACCTCTTTGGTTTCCTCAACTGCCTTCTCGGGGTGCTCTTGTTCCTCACTCTCTTCCGTTTCTTCCTCTTTTGCTTCACTTTCTTCTTCCATTAGACGACTCCTCCTAAGCCTTTATTTTTCTAGTTCTCCAATGCCTTCTTTTCGGATGCGTTCTGAATTTTCCACCCGTTTTGGCTATTACCCATGTTGGAACCGCTTTCCTCTGTTTTCCCGCCTTCCCTAATCTTCGCTTTTTAGCTGTAGGTTTATTTCGAGCCAATTCACACCCTTCTTATTTTTATTTCACGCTTACGAGCTTGTATCTGAATGAGTATCTGTTTCAGTTGCCTGTCTGTCACGGGTACTGGTATCTTTCCTTGCTGTACCAGTTGAACTAGCTGCAACTCCAACTGAGAAGTGAACTCAGGTTTAACCATTTTCAAATTCGCAAGTCTCTGTCTGGCCTCTGGCGTCAATATGCTCCTGAGCAAAGCTTGCTTCTGCAGTTCCAGTTGTTGCTGCATCTGAATATTCCTTTGCTCCTCGGCTGTCTTTCGCTGCAAATCCAAGAGTTTTCTTCTACGAATTTCCTCCAGCTCTTCCTGCGACATTTCAGCCACCATTCAGATACTTCGCCAGTTCGGGGATTTCCTTTACCACTTTTTCTTTCACTTCTCCAGCAATTTCCTCAAGGAGCTTTCTTCCATTCTTTGTCACTCTTCTCCCACCAGTTTTGGAGATTTCAACAAAGCCTGCGGCTTCCAACTGCTGCAAGGCTTTTCTTATTATGGCTCCACTCGCTTTGGCTGCATGCTCAGGTCTGACCCCATAATCTTTTCTTCCTCCATACTCAGCCCTTAATCTCTCTATACCCACTGAACCGCGAACGTAAATTTTACGCAGCAGGGAGGCACATCGGATATACCACCACTCGGGGTTTTGAGGGGGTCTCTGAACATGTACACCCGTTTTTACATTACTGGCCCATGGTGGCGGATCTATTTCATCCACATTTTCCTTTAGATAGTTGGCTAATTTTTCAAGGAGTTTGAATACTGGAACATCATAAGGGGTTATCAAGACCTTTTATCCTCTCGCTTTTCCTTCAGTAAAATCATGAAGCCTAATATAAAGGCTTTCACTTTTTACGACGCTTATAAAGCATGAACGTATGACCTCTAACTTCGGCCAAAGAAGCCTCGGTTTGTTCAGCTATTCTTGAGGCGATTTCCTTGGCTCCATCTCTGTCAAGAGCACTTTGCAAAATTTTGATCTTAACCATTTCCTTTCTCTCTAACTGTTTCTCAATTTCCTTCAACAACTCCTGCGAAACTCGATTCTTGCCAATCCGTATCGTAGGTCTTTCTCCACCTAGCTGGCGCTTGATGCGACGTTTCATTCCAGCAGTCAGTTTACTCATAGCTTTGCTTTCTCCTTTCCTTTTCCTAGTGGCATTCGCATGTGCTTACCGCAGTTTAGACATGTAATTACCACGTGAGGCTCTCTCTTCTGCTTTATGCGCACACGACAATTCACACCGGGTAAAATAAAGCTTTTACAATGCCTGCAAACTTGACGTCTATACTCCCTCGGCAAACGAACCCTAGCTGCCATAGCTACTTTCCTAGCAATATTTACATAACGTTGCGCCAACGGTGGATCTTCATGAATACTTTCCATTGCTAAATGGAAAAGTTTCCGAACACGTTGGATTGCTATACGTTTAGTTGCGGTTTTCATTCTTTGCAGTTTTCCCCGTTCAGCAGATTACAATATTCCTTAGCAAAATTAGCTTTTCCCTTGAATCCTCTACCTTTGATTTGCTGTTTAGATTTAAATATACTTAGAAGGCTGTGTGAATCAAGTGTTTTCATGAAAATGAGGTCTGCGTCAAGATTTCTCTGCTCGAGTATGATTATCATTTTCTCTTTGTAGAGTTGAATAGTTGACAACACTATGTTTTCTGCAGCCCCATTCTTCCATCGCCTCTGCTTTCGTTTGTCGTGCTTCTACGCTTTATACGTTACTCTGAAAACTAAATTTTTCTGCTTTAAGGTCAACATAGCTGGTGTGTCTTGGACTGTCCTTTTGCAGCCATCAGGAGAGCTGGTGCGGGGGGTGGGATTTGAACCCACGGAGGCCTGCGCCAGAGGATCTTAAGTCCTCCCCCATATCTTAGGCTTTCTGGCCGCCTATTTAGACCTGGCTCGGGTACCCCCGCTGAGCGTTAATGTTGAAGATGTCTTGTATAGTTTAAGTTTTTTGCATATTGAATGCATTTAGTTGAAATTTGTATTTTGCTTTGCTATTATTGCGCGCGCTACGGAATGGATAATAGAAACATGGTTAGCGTTGTTTGTGTAAAATGAAATAGAGCGGTTGCCTAGTCATCAGGCAAACAAGGTGTAAAGGAAAAACCTACAAATACTATTGTGTTGAACATCATATGGGTAACGAGATCAAATGGTGTTAGATGAGTAAGTATCAGGGCTTACAGAATCAGTGTAAGACGCTGATTTGCAGATGGGTACATTAAGTAACAGAAGTGCAAAAAATCTGATCTAGACTTAGAATAAAAAAAGCGCCGGGGTAGCCTAGCCTGGTTAGGGCGCCAGACTCATACTGTGGCGAGCGTCGAGGCCACGCCCCCACAAGACCCGCGCGCGACGCCCGCTCCCGGCACTAATCCATCATGAAAAGAAGCCTAATCCGAGACCGCCGGTTAGCATAACCGGAT
>JAUUWK010000051.1 GCA_030589055.1 Candidatus Bathyarchaeota archaeon
TTTCTCCGCCTTTCGAAACGTTTGCAAGTGAACTTATCACCGTATTTTTTGTGCTTTGTTTGAGGGCAAGGATAACATCACTGTTTGGATGGCTATCTACGTTATTTGGTTCTCTGCTAATCTCGTAAACATAGATTGTTGTTGAAGAAATTAGGATGGCTATCGTCAGAGCTGCAACAATGAGAAGTTGTCCCGAACTGTTTGCCCTAAGCTTTCTTTTGAACCTTTTCATGCAGCCACCGCCAAATACAAGTGAATTACATAACAATGGAAAATGCTGCCTTGACATGCACAAAGATACTCTCCAAAAGCTATATCTTGACTGCTGAAACCACCATTAGAAATAACATCTGTGTTGATTTGCTGCATCTGCTCATTGTAGATTGTTAGATTGAAAGCTATGCCTACTGGTAGAACGAGGTTAAGGGCGTCCTGCAAAGCAGACCAGTTTTCATTGTCTATGTATTTGCCTAGGCTTCCATCTGAATCTAGCTTAGTAAGAGCTTGTAATCCAATTGAAGCCAGGTTATCACGGTTTGTGGTGTTTTGTGTTACCGTTAGGTTTGAAGAAATGGCGTAAGATGAGAAAATGATTAGCACGGCTAGGAATGCTTCGATTATTCTGATTTGCCCCTTATTTTTGCTTTTTATTCTTTCGGACCTCCAAGCCAAACTGTGCATTTGTAAAGGGCAGAGTCTATTGTAACAAGGTATGTGTAAGCGAAAACGTCTGATAGAGCCGTTGCACTCGCGAAGTTCGCGCCTATTTGGAGGGGTATCTGCGGGTATGCTGTCCATTCTGTGAAGAAATACGTGGAATTCCATCCGGTTACAACAATCAATGTTGGACTTGGGTCTAGGAAATGCGGAATGCTATAGGTGGCTGATTGACTGTTGTTTGCATTTTGTGTTAGGGTTGAAGAGTAATTGAAGGATAAAGCGTAAGCATCTGACATGTTTGTTTCGGGATAGATTAAGGATGCATTTAGAACGTAGTTCAACGGACTAAGCCGTAAGAAAGTGCCTCTAGGCTCGGGTTCTGTCGAATTATGGGCAAAGGGATAAGCGCTAAAAGATACGATTCTAGTGTTAGAAACAGACTTTGCAAAAACAATCAGTATGCCTGATCCATTAGCGTTATTTGACAGAGTTGCGTTCAGATGAGTTCTGCCGTTCAGAGTATAAGCATCATTTGATTCCAGATGGTTTTCGGCAATTACGTAAGATTCCAAGTCTGCTTGAACTGAAACTCCATGTTTTTCGGTCAGAATTTCAAACTCGTAAGTCGTTTCATTCGTCTCTTCAAAGGTGGAGGTAAGATTTATGGCGACTTCGAAAACTGGTTCTATCTCGATTCTAAAGGATACGTCGGGCATTTCAAGTTTTGTGAATATTTGGGCATAACTTACTGCATAGACGCTTTCGCTGTTTAGCCTCGAAACTTTGTCTATATCCAACTCATAAGGACTATCTGAGCAAGAATTTGCTAAGCCAAATGTTTCTGGGGCTATTTGGTAGTTTTGTCCCCAATTTGACGGCGTTCCCTCACTTAAAAGTAAATATTTTGAAATACTTTCATATCTTTCAGCAATGTTTGCGTCAACCGCGTTGTTTATGTGTGGATATAAGAGCTTTGAAGTGGCAGCCATAGCTGAAAGCACCAGCAGAACCATTAGTGAACATGCGAAGAACGTGTCAATAGATATTGTAGGCATTCTAGCTTAACCTCCGCTTAATCTGTGAGTCTGAATTAGGAAACAAGACTGTACAGGTCACCCAACAAGGTTTGTGAAAGTACGAGGGAAATATGAGCCGTAAGCACAAGCATAGCTGAATATTTGAAGCCAGCAGCAAAAGTGCCGTCGTTAACTTTGCCTACAAAGAATCCGGAAAGCCAGCACTGCAGTATTATGCCTATGGAGAAAAGGTTGATTTGATCCTGCATTATTCCAAGCGGCATGGTTGCTGTTCCTGGAACCGATATTTGTGTTAATGCATGGACTGTCATAGTAACCATTGTTGTCGTTAAGGCTATGAGAACGCTCCATATGAAAGCCAGTATTACGTAAGGTCTTAGAAGTGACTTCTTGTTTACTTCAACATCCTTCTGTTTTTCGCTGTATTCCGTCAATATTTCCAACGCTGTGGCTGAGCCACCGCCGATTTTTATTGTTTCAGTAAGTATTAGAAAGTTAACAAGCACGGGCCATGTCTGAATTTTCCGCGTAACATTCGCAAATATTTTTCTGATGGATATTCCCCATTCCATTTGACTTCTGATAAGCTTTAACACATTGGAAAATCTTCCGTAACCCATGCGTTTTGTGGCATGAACTATGCTTTTTTCAGGGGAGAGCCCGATTTTTCTGGATTCAGTCACATCTCTGAGAAAGCTCGGCATGGCGTTTTCCGCATCTGAGTTCATCCTAGCTATTTTTATGTCAATGACTGCTGGTGGAATCGAGATTGCCAGAAGGCAGGTTGTGACGACAAGTGGAAATATTTGTGGGCTTGTCAAGTATTGAAGCTGTGGCATTGAAGTTATAGCGGCTATGAAACTGGAAACGCCTATCAATGGCAATATGGCAGCATAGTAGGGCTGTTTGACTCCGATCAGGTTGCTTTTTCTCTCCTTATGCGCAATAGCCATGAAGATCACCGAAACCAGCGGAGTCACAAAGAATATCAAAATGGATAAAACCGGTGTAGAAAGGCCAGGCGCCCCACTTGTCCCCGTAGGCTCAAAAACTGATGTAGTGGCAAATACAATGAAGAGTATGTAGGAGCATAAAGTCACGATAAGCATGACTGCGTAGGCTTCTACTAGTGTTCCAAGTCTTTCAACTGAACGAATTGCAGCAGCACTTTGAACATCAAATATTGAACGCAGTTTGCTCTTAAGAAAGTTTACAACGTTTCCGCCGCTTCTAACAGAGGAAATGTACCCAAAAAGAAATTCACGGTAATTTTTTGACTTTGTCTTTTGAGCCCTCTTATACATAACCGTTAAAGGATCATAGCCTAAAACTTCCACTTGCCTAACGATCTCTTTTGCTTCTTTCTGAAATGTTGGCAGAAGATGTATGTCGCATAGTTTCTTCCAGCTTTCGTAGATTGTTACTCCGCTTGCAGCCAATAATGTGAAAAGCAATGCAGCAAAGGGTAGTTCACGGTTTATTTTGGTTGTATCTTCCTTCGTTAAAAACGTTAGGATCCACTGAAAGATTTTTGATTTTTGTAGCTGCGTCGGCAAGGTTCTCACCATTTTGGTTTTTCTAGGAATTCTCTTTGAAAAAGCTGTGGATTGTTGTAGTATTTGCTTAACACTATGTTTACGCTTCGGTAGTCACGGATGCTGCGTTCAGCCATGTGTATTAGCACTCGTTTACGATATTCAAGTTCGTCTAAGAGTTTTTCCATGGGAATGTCTAGGCTTGACGCTGTCTTTTTTAGGAGGTAGCTTTCGGAAAGTTCTTCTTGGAAAATGTCTGTTGAAGGATTCCAGCTGAAAACTTCTTGAACGTTGTTAGCGTCCCTTATTTCTGATACGCTTATGAATTTTCTGCTTGAAAGGCGTCTTCCGGATTCCAGAAAGATAGGTGTTCTCACATGTCTTACTGTTATTACGCAGTTCATCAGTGGGATAATGGAGGATGGAATGTTCATTGGCGGCTGTGTGAGTCTTTTAATGGTTGTGTCAACATCCTCAGCATGTAATGTGCACAAGCCACCGTGTCCAGTTGCGAGAGCTTGAAATAGAACGTAGGCTTCTTCACCGCGGATCTCGCCTACGATTATGAGGTCTGGACGATGTCTGACAGCTGATTTGATCAGGTCGTAGAGCGTGATTTCTCCTTCACCTTCAACTCCGAAACCTGAACGGGCAATAGTGGAAGTCCAGTTTTCATGTGGCAGGTTTATCTCTGCAACTTCTTCAACCGAGACTATTTTATGGTTAGGACGTATGAGGCATGCGATTGCGTTTAGAGCGGTTGTTTTGCCGGCGCCTGTTGCTCCAATAATCGTAACCGACATTTTGTTTTCCATTAGAAGCCAGAGGTAAGCAGCTATACTCTCGTTTATGGTTTCATTTTCAATCAAGTCTATTATTGTGAAGGGGTCTTCGCGGAACTTTCTTATTGTGAAGGCTGTTCCAGATGGGGTTGTTTCTTTCCCGAAGGATACAGCTAAGCGGTGCTTCTTGGGTAATGTAACGTCTACTATTGGGAATGCTATGCTTACGTGTTTTCCAGCTTTATGAACTATGCGCATTATGAAGTCGTCGAGTTCTTGTTCATCTTGGAAAAGTATGTTGGTTCTTATGTTTTCGTATTTTCTATGCCACAGAAAGATTGGTTTGTTGACTCCGCTACATCCGATGTCTTCAATGTAATCATCATACATCAACGGGTCTATTTTTCCATAGCCAACGATGTCCCTTTCTAAATAGTAAAGGATTTTTCGCATTCCAACCTGAGAGATTCCCTTGAAAACTTTCTGATGATTATTAAGGATTATCGGCATCTGTCTCTTAAGAGATTCGGTTAAAGTTTCTTCTTCCGCTGGAGCTTGCAGTTCATATTCCAAGATATTTCGCAGTCTAAAGTATCCTTCTCGTTCATCCCGCGTCAATGATAATTCATCAAGAATATATAGGTACTCTAGAGTGTCTTCATTCTGAACGATGGCGCCGTAGGAGAAAGGTGGTTTAAGTGGGTAATATTCCACTTCCGCGTAGCCCTCTGGGATATTCCGTTTTTTAACGTCTAGAAACTCGATTAGTTCTCCTTCTTTCTTCATCATTTCTTGGAAAGTTTCTTCTTTTTCAAGAGTACCCTTACGTTTAAGGCTAAACTTCATTCTTTAGTCACCATCACCTGATCTTGTGAGCAAGATTTGCGGGACACTCTCATTCAAATAACATTTCAGATGGATTGCTCCGTATCCTCCAATGTAGTAGCCTGTTGCTGAGGCTTCTTTCGGAAGGGAAACATGGAGTTCAGTTCCTCCCACGAGTACATCGCCTAAACCGCCTTCTAACCATGCTTTCGCGGAATCGTTACGCAACTGAAGCCAGTATCGCTTGTTACCTACAGATGTAGGCATTGAAAGAAAAGCTTCAGATGTTGCGTTGATGGTTAAGGTGAGCGTTAATAATTCTGTACTCTTAGCTACCACATAATCCATCAAGTTCTTTAGCTGCCTTGTCTCTGATGAGACACGCAAGGCTTCAGCATAAGCCATGAATGAGACGATGAGGAGGCTGCTTACAGCTATTAAAGCAACGAAAGTGTAAAGATAACTAGGCGTTATGGATGGCAAATATTACATCCCCAGTCTTTGAATTCTGATGCTACAGACAACTATCTCTAAGTTCACAACTGCGCCTTCCGCATTGCTTGAAATCGGAAGCCAAACGGTGTTTAGGGTTCCATCGAGAACCACTTGTAATGCAAGAGAAGTGACTGACTGATTAAACTCGTATTGGCGTGTGACGGTTTTGACGTTTACACTGGTTACTTTCAGGTAAAACTTTTGCCTAAACATCAAATTTTGCGAAGAATTAAGATTTACGATGTATATACGTATGAGGTTCTGCGGCTTTCCATTATTCGCGCTAATGACTGCTACGGTTGCTGCTGGACGATAACAAAGAACAAGCTCTTTAGCATCGTCACCTGTTATAACGTAAAGCTGCGTCATGGTAAAGGAGCTCTGATTTATTATCGCCCTATCATCACCTCTTATGAATAAGCCCTCATAACTGAATTCTGAAGGTTCTAATTTGTAGAAGACTTTTCCAATAGAACTATTGAACACTACGTCGTAGAAGGACTGTTTATTCGTAAAGTTGATGACGAGGTTTTTAGCTGTCGGCTGCGCTTGGAAAATGCCTCCACAATCATCCATGTAAACAACTTTTGAAGCTCCTGAACTCCATGCGACAGAACGCACCGCGTTATCTAAAACCTGCATGTTCTGCTTAGCCACTGAAGCCTTAAGCAAGGCTCCCCTGGCGCTTATCTTTACTACGGCGAAGCTGTATGTCACAGAAATTATCGCTATGAGGGAGGCAAATAGTATTAGGTAGGTTACTGGTATAGCCAATGCTCTCTTTGAACGCAAAAATCTTGCTGATTCCTTTTTCAGATTGCTTTCCTGCAACATTTTTCCCTCTAGTCATTCCCTTGAAGATTCTGTTGAAGAGCCTCCTCTCTGCACGCCTAATCAAAACCTTTCGACTTCATAGTGAGATAAGGTGGTGTGCGTAGAACAAAACTACACATAACTGTATTCACAATCTATACCTGAAAAGTCTATGCAAATTTCGTGTTCCGGTTTTGGAGAATAAAAAAAGGAAGAGAAATGAGGGAGTTTAGGCTTTTACTGGGCAGCTTCAATGTTTGTTTCTTTGTAGTATTGGGCGTTTGAAGTGAACACTGTAAGACCTACGGTTACACCTACGTCGTTCAAAGCAATGCTGTCCGGGTTTTTCATGTACAGAACCATTGTGTAGCCAGACTTTAATGTTATGTCATCAGTAGCTTGGTCAAATGTTCTGTCTGCACCTTGAACGGTGATGTTGAAGGTAGTCCCTGTAAGCTCTAGTGGTGTAACTTCTAAATCGTTTGAGACTGTTACCGTATTGGTTCTCCAGTAATACACATCAGTCCAGTTGCACGGTTGTCCTCTCACAGTGAGCTTGTCAATGACAATATCTTTTCCACCGGTGTTAACGATCACTACAGCTCCTTCAGCCCAGCTTCCAGTGGTGTTATACCACACGTGCTGTTTAGTCAGGTAAAGCGATTCTGTTTGAACTCTTGTAGTAGTTACGTTTATAGCGTAGAAAGTGACAACTGTCGCCAGCAGTACTGAAACCACTAGAATTATCAATGTAGTCACTACTGTACTCAAAGCCCTTTTATTCTTTAACAGTTTCATTCCTGGTATCTCCGAACAACAAAATCATCACTTTCCAAATATGACGATTTGTGCGTAGAACAAAGATACACATAACTGTTCACGCGTAAAACAACTTTAACCATAGGGAAGCAGGATACAAGGAAGCAAGTATAGAGTGGTAAATATTCCTGCATTTTATCAATTCTTCCTCTCAAAACAAGTATCAACATCACAATGAACGATGCGGATATGCAGTATATCCCTGTCAACATTGCAGCCTTTCCTCAAATCAAACTTGGAAAA
>JAUUWK010000048.1 GCA_030589055.1 Candidatus Bathyarchaeota archaeon
CGCTTCCGCTTGAAACATAAACTCCATTAAGGCTTAATTCGATTGTCAATGCTTCACACTCACACCTTAGAAAACTTATGTTCACATTATCAGGAACCCTCTCGTCACCTTTAGGTCCGTTAAGCCTGACATCCGATATTTTTCCAATTACTCCATCAATTAATAGGTCTCTAAGCCTTCGCATATGATTCACATTCTCTTCAAAATCATAGAAGACCAGTTCGGATGCCTTTGCAAAACCAACAATCAAAGGCGTGTTCTCAACTCCTGGCCAAAGCTTCTGCGTTCCTATTTGACCCTCTAGAATTCTGTTCATCGTAACGCCTCCCTTAACACATAATGCGCCTATTCCTCGCGGCCCCAAAATCTTGTAGCTGCTTACTGTTGCCAAATCCACTTTTAAATCCTGAACATCAAACGGAACTTTTCCGCAGGCATCCGAAGCATCGGTGTGAAATATGGTTTCAGGGTTTTTGTCCTTCACTATTTCCAGTGCTTCCTTAACTGGTTCTATAGTTCCAATTTCATGGTTTACAGTTGATAGACTTACAAGGATTGTTTCTTTATCCACAGCGTCCCTTAATTTTTCAAGGTTGAAGAAGCCTTCACCGTCAACTGGAATTTTCACAATAGTAAATCCGTATTTGTTGAGCAAATCAGTGACGTGTAAAATATTTATTGGCGCAATCTCGGAAATCACAATTTTCTTACCATGATCTCTCATTGAAAAAGCTGTTCCCATAAGGGCTAGGTTGTTAGCTTCTGTCTCTCCGGGAGTGAAATTAACTTCTTCAAGTGCTTTGCAGCCCAAAAATGTCGCTATCTTTTGAGAGGACTCCATTATTGCTTCGAAGGCTTCCCACCCTGGTTTGTGTGTTAATGTTGGGTTACCGTATGCACGTTGATTGAAGTATGGCAGCATTGCGTCAACAACTTCTTTTGGAACCATGCTTGAATTTTCAAGGTCCAAGTAGACCTCATGCTTTAGACCTTCGTGTGCTTTAAGCAGCTCCCTTATATTCTCAATCATTCCAGCTCAAGTCCTTCCATCCAAGCCTTTAGTCGCATCTTATAAAAAAACATAACCTAAAGGGAACTTCATGTCGCACGTAACACTTTAAATTAGCAGTGTGGTAATTGCTGTTGTAAGAGAAAGATGGACGCGTTTCCGTGAAAATAACTGATTTGTCGATACCGGAATCTGTTAAAGAAATACTAATTAAGTCAGGATTTATTGAGCTTTATCCTCCGCAAGAGGAAGCAATAAAAGCCGGGGCTCTTGAAGGACGAAACCTTGTTCTGGCAAGTCCCACAGCCTCGGGAAAGACTTTGGTTGCTGAGTTCTGCGCCCTTAAGCACATACTGGAAAGAAACGGGAAAACCATTTATTTGACGCCTTTAAGGGCTTTGGCCAGCGAAAAGTATCGGGAATTCAAGAAATACACTTCAATACGAAAATCCAGCGGCAAACGGGTAAGGACAGGCATCAGCACGGGTGACTATGACAGCACTGACGCGTGGCTGGAACGATACGACATAATTGTTTGTACTAATGAGAAGGCGGATTCGCTTCTTAGGCATAGAGCTAAATGGATGGATGAGATTTCACTCGTAGTTGCTGACGAAGTGCACTTACTAAATGACGGTGAGCGAGGACCAACCCTAGAAGTTGTTTTGGCAAGGCTTATGCAGGTAAATCCGGACATGCAGGTTTTGGCTTTAAGTGCAACAATAAATAACGTTGAAGAAATCGCGGAGTGGCTTAAAGCAGGCTATGTTACAACAGAATGGCGACCGATCCATTTGAAGGAAGGCGTAGTTCTGCACGAAGAAATCCAATTCAAAGATGGAGACGCCAGAAAAATAGAGAAAAAATCGAGAAATCCAGCCATAAATCTGGCCTTAAACACCGTAAAATCCGGCGGACAAGCACTGATCTTTGCAAATACCAGAAGAAAAGCAGTCGCACTGGCAAAAAAGGCGACCAGCGAAGTTGAAGGACTATTATCTAAACCTATCAAGCGTGCTCTGCAGCGTGATGCTGAGAAAATTCTGGCGGCTGGAGAAAGAACAAGGGTAAGTGAGTTGTTGGCTGAATTAGTCATGCATGGAACAGCTTTTCACCATGCGGGTTTGGGTGGTGGACACCGCCGAGTAATAGAAGACTCTTTTCGACGTGGAAAAATTAAGGTTTTAACAGCTACGCCTACGTTGGCTTTCGGCGTAAACTTGCCTGCTAGAACAGTTGTAATCCAGGATTATAAGCGATACGAATCCGGGTACGGTTACTACCCAATCAGCGTACTCGAATACAAGCAGATGGCGGGCAGAGCTGGAAGACCAAAATACGACAAATTTGGAGAAGCAATACTCACAGCCAAAACCAGCGACGAAGCAGACTACTTAATGGAAAGCTACATTCTCGCAAAGCCAGAGAGGATATGGTCAAGACTTGCGGTTGAAAGAATTTTAAGGTCACACGTGCTGGCAACAATAGCAGCAGATTTCGCCCACACCGAACGGGGAATCTACGAGTTTTTCGGCAGAACCTTCTACGCATACCAATACGATATCAGAGCGATTAAGAGCGTAATAGCCAAGATCCTGAAGTATCTGTACAACGAGGAAATGATCGACGTCGCCGGCGACGAAATCTATGCCACAAAATTCGGAAAAAGAGTAAGCGAACTATACATAGACCCTGTTTCAGCCGTCATAATCCGCGACGCGTTAAGAAGCAAGCCCAATTACTTAACAGAGTTAAGTCTCCTCCACATGATTGCCCATACGCCGGACATGGCTCCAAAACTGAGACCCTACACACAGGAACTAGATCAAGTTGCAGTTTTCCTGGAAGAACACAAAGAAGAGTTTCTGATAGATATGCCGGATGAGTGGGAAGACAGAATAACCTACGAAGAACTGCTAGGAGAGGTAAAAACCGCCATGGTTTTAAAAGGTTGGATTGAAGAGATGAGCGAAGATGAAACCATTGAAAGATTCCGAGTGCAACCAGGCGACCTTTACAGAGCGATTCGCAATGCAAAATGGCTGCTTCATGCCACTCACGAACTGGCCCGGCTCTTCGGTAACAAACAATTGCGACCTCTAACCCTTGCGCTCATGAAAAGGGTAGAGAAAGGAGTGAAAAAGGAACTGTTGCCAATTGTGAAACTGGAAGGAGTCGGCAGAATCCGCGGACGCATAATCTACAACGCTGGATACAAAACAATAGAAGACATAAAACATGCAGCCATCAAAAACTTAGTAGGTCTGCCGCTGATGGGACCAAGACTAGCAAAGAAAATAAAAGAACAAGTAGGCGGCTTCGTTAAAAAAGAGGAATGGAAGAAACTTGAAAAAGGAGAAGAATGGGAACAAAAAGCCCTAACAGAATACTAAGCTAACCCTCTCGCCTCACGTTCTCCTCTTGTCTTCTTAACCATAAGCTCAACTTGCTCTAAAGCAGTGCCCAAATAGTTTCTTGGATTCAAGGCATCATCAATCTCTTTCTCGCTCAACTTTTCACGTACAACCCTATCTTCTAAGAGAATCTCTCTGAAATGCCGTTTTTCCGTTTTGCTTTGTATTGCCAGTTTTCTGAGAAGCTCGTGGGCTTTTTGGCGACTCACACCTTTTCTTGTTAATGCAATCATCACTGCTTCGGACAAGGCGCGTCCTTGGGTTAACTCGACGTTTTTCAGCATGCATTGTTCATCAACGTATATGCCAGTTACTACGTTGCTCATTGAAAAAAGCATGTGATCAATTAGGATGCATGTTTCGGGAATTATGAATCGCTCGGCTGAAGATTGGGTCAAGTCTCTTTCATGCCAAGTTATAACATCCTCTAGAGCCGGGATAACGAGACTTCTGACTATTCTGGCCAGACCGCAGGTTGTTTCGCATGTTTCTGGATCTCGCTTGTGAGGCATTGTAGAACTACCAACCTGCTTCTCCAAATCGAAAGACTCAAAAAGTTCTCCGATTTCAGGTCTTTGCAATTCTCGAATTTCAGTGGCAAAATTGTCAAGCGTAGAAGCAATCATAGCCAACAAACACACAAGCTCAGCGTGACGGTCACTCTGCACAATCTGAGTGGAAATTTCAGCAGCCTTAATTTTCAGTCGTTGCATAACCAGCTCCTGAATTTTAATAGCGTGCGGTCCTAAACCTGCTTGGACTCCCACCGCTCCAGTCATTTTGCCAACTAAAATGCGTTCTTTGCATTGTCTAAGCCTCTGAATGTGCCTTGAGACTTCACGCATCCAAATCGCAAACTTAAAGCCCAACGTTATCGGCAACGCATGTTGACCATGAGTTCTACCAATCATCAACGTGCTTTTGTATTGTAGGGCTTTTTCCATCAGGATTTTCTCGAAATCACTTAGCCGTTTCTCAATAAATCCTGAAGCTTCTTTTAACTGAAGGGCTCTCGCTGTATCCACAATATCATAGCTTGTTGCTCCTAAGTGGACATATGCCCCGCTTGAACCGCATACTTCAGCCAAGGCTCTAACCAAAGAGGCAATATCATGCTTTATTTCACGTTCAATCTCCTTTATGCGACCTAATTTAACATGCTCTGTCGAAGCCATAGCAGCTATCTTTTCAGCGTCTTCCCTCGGTATGTTGCCAACCTCAGCGTGCGCCCAAGCTAATGCAGCTTCAACATCTAACATCTTTTGAACACGCGTTTCTTCCTCAAAGACTCTCTTCATTTCAGGAGTTCCGTAACGGCCTGTATCAATAGGAAGAATAGGCAAATTATCGCTCCCACAAAACTAGATAAGGCGATTAAGAATTAATGCTTTACCTAACAAGAGGCTTCTTCCACATGGGCTCAATAGCAGCTGTCGTAAGCAAAAAGAACGAAAATGTGGCAAAACCAGCGGTTACTATGCTTAAAATATTAAAGCACAAAGGCGTTGAAACTTTCGGGCTAGCATCACCAATCATCGTGAAGATAGAAAACTCCATCGAGACTTTACAAGACCAAGACATAAACTCGCAGGTACTAGTGTGTTATGTCTTCTCAAAAACTTTTATGTCAGACAAGCCGCAACCAATAAAACTCAAAGATGGAACGCTTGTTTTTGAGGGAAGAATTTATCCGCTTAACACAGAATTTTCCGATGCAGAATTCGTCGCTGAAAAACTGAGTCAAAACCGAGGAAACGCAGAAGTCGTTATCAGGGATTTTGAGGGTAGCTTCGCTTTTGCTGTGGCTGAATCTGGAAAACTTGCCACAGGGAGAGATTCTTTAGGAGTCTGCCCACTTTACTATGGTGAAAACGCGGATTTAGCGGCTTTAGCATCTGAGCGAAAGGCATTGTGGAAAATTGGAATAAAAGAGGCACATTCCTTTCCACCAGGGCGCATAGCTACTGTTGATACGCATGGTTTCAAGTTCAAAACTGTGAAAACACTCGTTCACCCAAGAATTAGACAAATAACCATGCAAGATGCAGCCAAAAAACTTCGAAGCCTTTTGCAGCAATCAGTTAAGCAAAGAGTTTCAGGACTCGAAGAAGTTGCAGTGGCATTCTCTGGTGGTTTAGACAGTAGCATAATCGCGTTTCTAGCCAAAAAGTTTGGGGTAAGTGTGCACCTAGTCTCCACAAGTCTGAAAAACCAGCCTGAAATTGAAAGTGCAAAAATGGCGGCGGCAGCACTGAAACTACCACTTCATACTCATCTTTACAGCGAAAAAACTGTAGAAGAAGATCTTCCAAAAGTTTTATGGCTAGTTGAAGAGGCAAATCCAGTCAAGACAAGTATAGGTATTCCCATCTTCTGGACAGCGGAGAAGACTTCGGAGATGGGATTCAAGGTAATGCTTGCTGGGCAAGGTGCAGATGAACTTTTCGGAGGCTACAAGCGATACTTGAATGATTACGTGCGTTATGGTGAAGAATTTGTGCAGAAGACTATTTTCAGCGACATTGTAACGATGCATGAAATCAACTTGGAAAGGGACAGCAAAATCTGCAACTTCCACGACGTAGAACTTCGCCTACCCTTTGCGACATATCAACTAGCGGAATTCGCTGCAAGTTTGCCCTTGCAGCTGAAGATAGAGTCGTTGAATGACATGTTAAGAAAGAGGGTGTTACGAAAGGCTGCTGGGGACATGGGACTCCCACAGTTCATAGTGAACAAGCCGAAAAGAGCAATACAATACGCAACAGGCGTGAACAAAATCATCAAAAAACTAGCTAGAAAGAAAGGGTCTTCCACAAAAGAATACTTGCAGAAAACGTTTCAAACAACTTTCAAAGGGATGATGTAACGTGACAACGGGCGTGATTTTTTCATCCATATTTTATCGGCATAATCCCGGCAGAGGTCACCCTGAATCGGCAAGGCGTCTTCGTGCAATTGTTAGCGAGTTGAAGAGAAGCAAACTTCAAGGCGTCAAGAATTGGCAGTTCGTTGAGCCGGAAAAGGCTAGCTTAAAGGATGTTGAACTCGTTCATAGTACAGAATACATTGAACTCGTAGAAAATGTATGCAGGTTAGGAGGAGACTTTCTAGATGTGGAAGGAGATACGGTAGCTTCTCCGGAAAGTTTTGAGGTTGCCCTTTACGCTGTGGGCGGGACCCTAAAGGCTGTTGACCTTGTAATGGAAGAGAAATTTCAGAACGCCTTCGCCTTAGTTCGACCTCCAGGGCATCATGCTGGGAAATACAGTGCCTGCGGCTTCTGCATATTCAACAACATCGCTATAGCCGCCGAATACTTGCTCAAAAAAATCAAGTTGAAGAAGGTTCTAATATTAGACATAGATGCTCATCATGGAAACGGCACGCAAGAAATCTTCTACGAAACCAATAAAGTCTTATACATGAGCTTGCACGAGGATCCGAGAGGCTTTCCAGGAACAGGGTTCATAGACGAAAATGGAGAAGGAAAAGGTTTAGGTCACAATGTAAACGTTCCCCTGCCGTTTAAAACGTGCGACCAGATTTATCTAAAAGCAATAAAAGAAATCGTAAAGCCCATAATACAACAGTATAAGCCACAATTTACACTGGTATCCGCTGGTTTAGACGGGCATTACACAGATCCTGTAGGAAATCTTTCCCTTTCAGCCCTTTGTTACCAAGAGGTTTACGAAATAATAGTCAATCTAGCGTCAGAACTGTGCAAAGGAAAACTTGTGTCGATACTTGAGGGAGGTTACAACCTAAATTTTGTTGGGAAAATAGCTGCGGCAGCCGTTGCAAAGATGAGTGAAGCATCTTACAGTGTAGAAGATAGAATCCCTAAAACTAAACACCATGTTAAGAAGCAAGGTGAGAGGGTCATAAAGGAAGTGAAACAGTTCCAGAAGGCTTTCTGGAAAATATGACAACTCCTTTAGAAGTAAAGAAATGTGGAATGCAAAGGCTACTCGATTACTTGGATCGCATTTTCGGGGCATTGGGCTTCGCAAGCTCTGCAGACCAA
>JAUUWK010000033.1 GCA_030589055.1 Candidatus Bathyarchaeota archaeon
AGATACTGCTTCAAACTTTTTGGCAGAAAAGAAGCCATAACCGTGTTGGAAGCAAACATGCATACATCGCCAACTTTTGTGAGAGTGAACACGCTAAAAGTGGATGAAAACGAAATTGTCGAAAGACTTACTGAGAATGGAATAAAAGTTGAGAAGGTTGAACAGTTAAAACACACGTACACTCTTGTTAGTGCAAAGCAACCTCTGACTAAGACGAAAAGCTTCAGGGAAGGCTTGTTCTATATTCAGGACAAGGCAAGCTGTTTCGCAGCTGAAGCAGCAAACCCAAAAACTGGAATGACTGTTCTAGATGTTTGTGCTGCGCCAGGAGCAAAAACCACGTACTTGGCTCAACTCATGCAAAACCACGGCGTTATCTACTCCATAGATTACTCAAGACGTAGAATGGCGGTCTGGAAGAATGGGGTTACCCGCATGGGCGTGAGGATAGCCGTGCCAATAATTGCTGATGCATGCAATCCATTGCCATTGGAAATGGAAGCAGATATCGTGGTTTTAGACCCACCGTGCACGAGCACTGGAGCTTTCAGAAAGCTTCCTTCAGCAAAATGGAGACTTACTCGACGTTCTGTGGATAAGATGGCTGAGATTCAATGGAAAATGATAAACAGCTGCTGTGAAAACGTAAAATCTGGAGGAGTCTTGCTCTATTCTACATGTAGCATAACTGTTGAAGAAAATGAGATGCTTATTGAACGATTCCTCAAGTGGCATCCAGAATTTTCGTTGGTTGAGATAACTCCGAAAGTAGGCTTGTCAGGCTTGAGAGGACTGGAAGAATGTGAAAGACTTTACTCGCACATCCATAAGTGCAACGGTTTCTTTATGGCAAAACTGCTGAAGAAATGCATTTCCTGAACTGGAAGCTTACGGTTTTCCTGCAACCTCAATTATGTTTCCATCGGGGTCCTCGAACTGAAAACAATATGTGTCATCTCCAACGAACTCAGGTTTTTCTTGAAGCAGTTTGACGCCAGCCGCTTTGAAAGCAGCGTAAACTTTAGATACGGGTTTTTCAGCCTGCAAAAAGAAGCTTAAACGACAGGTCTGATTATCAATGGAAACTGGTTTTTTGCCACCTTCCATGTATATTTGAATCTCACTGGACTTGGACTCAAGAAAACAGAGGTTAGGTCCCAACTCGACAGAAACCATGAAGCCAAGAATCTCGGTGTAAAACTTCTTTGCTCTCTCTAAGTCAGTAACATATATCGCTAATGCTCTAACCCTCTTAAACATGCATTTTTACTCCTTGTTTGGTTGGCAATGCCCCTTAACATCCCATCTTTCTTGCTTTCTCTATAAAGCATAAGGCTTCCAAAGTTATCTTTGCAGCTTGGATGGCTGAAACTCCATGGTCAAAGTTTGGGGTGATTTCAGCAATATCAAAACCTACTACGCGTTCGTCACATATGTTGTGTAAAATGTTCAGTAAAGTACGCGTTTCAAGACCCTCAGGTTCCGGATTCTGCACAGCAGGGGCATATGCAGGGTCGAGAACATCCATATCAACGGACAAGTAAATGCTCTCATAATTTGACAAAGTTTCATTTAGATACCTCGCAATCTGTTCAGTTCCTTCATTTTTGATCTGATGCGCCGTGAAAAACTCTATTTCAGACTTTTTTGCGTAGTCCAGTTCTTCTTTGCAGACTGCTCTAGTGCCGACTTCAATTATTTTTGCTGGTTTTAATTCTTCGTTTATTCTTCGCATAAAAGTTGTGTGGGACAGTTTCAGTCCTAAAAACTCGTTGCGTAGGTCTAGATGTGCGTCAAAACTAACTATTGCCATTTTTGAGGCTATATCTCCCAAACCATTTAGAATGCCCAAGGTGATCGTATGTTCTCCGCCAAGGATTACTGGTGTCTTTCTCGTCTCCAAAATGTCTTTGATGACAAGCTCCAGTCGCTCTATCGTTTTCTTTGTGTCTGTGGAAATGTGTAAATCGCCTAAATCATGCAGCTGCAATTCTTCTATGTCTATGTCTGTGCGGAAACTGTAGGTTTCTATGTTCCGGGATGCTTCTCGAATGGCGTTTGGTCCAAATCTCGCTCCAGCTCTGTACGTGCTTGTGACATCGAAAGGAACACCTAAAATTATGTAATCTGCCTTTTCAAAGGATTTTTGGAGACCGCTAAAAACATTGGACTGCGATACAAAGAGTTCATGGTAACCCATTTTATTCTCTTCCTGTCTTTTAGTTTGCTTATTTCATTGGGAGGTTCTAAACGTTTTCGCTTGCCTTAAATGATTAACCTAAAACAACAATTCCCCTTCTAATCTTGTAAACGTACAAGACAACGCCAAAGATGAAGGATATGCTGCAAAATCCATAGACGACTCCGTAGGCAATGTAAAATGGAATTACACCAACAAACAGATTGCCTTGTAAAGGATAAAGAGGTTTCATCTCGCTATAAAGAAGGGAATCCAGAAACACATGGAAATAGGCACCAGCAAAAGATGTGAACAGAATTTTCTTAAAAGAGGATTTCCGCAAGACGTGAAACTTCAGCATAATATTTGCTAGTATATCTCTAAATGAATAAACAATGACAGTCACCAAAACAGCAAGTATAGACGCGCCAAGATAGGAGTGGAAAAAGCCGTGAGATGGCGCAGAGAGGTTGAAGAGGAGAACGCAAGAGGGTTCTACGTCTGGAATAACGCTTGCTATCATGAGCGTCAATAGATCAAAAATTGGAGGGAAAGTCAAGCCGAAAAGAAGGGCTGGACCAAGATGAAAGGGAGTGAAAGGCACCACGGTTCACCATTATACAATCATAAGCGTAGTCAGTATATTAAAATGTGAAAGACGTAGTCTGGAGAGAAATCTTTTGAACATTAAATTTATTAACGTTGGCATCACTGCATTTAGGTTAAAAGGCGGTTCGTGAATGTCGCTCAAGTCGAAACTTAATATTGGAGGCCTTGGAATGTTGGCAGCTTTTGTCTTTTATGCAATTGTTGGGATAATATGTTTTGTTGTGTTCCCTATGGCTAATTTTCCACCTCACCTTGGCATAATCGGCATATTAAGCTTAATAACCGCCTACGGGCTGCTTAAAAGCAGAGTCTGGACTATATGGGTTGTCGTTGCTCTCTTTTTCATAGCCACAACTTTTTCAGCTTACATGCTTTACTCTGCCTTTCTGGCGGATTTGCTTCTTGACGTAAGCATGATTGCGTATCTCATTCTCACATGGATATTCACAGCTTACACTGCAGCGAAGAGGAAAAGCTTGGAAAACTGAATTATTATCTTCTTATTATTTGCTGAATTAAAAGGAAAGACGCACGCGGTCAGCCATTTTAAAGGGTCTCTAGCGTCTTCTACCTCTTTTGTATCGATAACTTTTTCGCCTATATCCTCCGTAGAAGAGAGCTACCACGGCAGAAACCAAAGCGGCAACGTTTTGGAAAACCAGATATTTCCCAGCGCCGTCTAGTTCAACCATTGGCTTTATCAAATATCCAAGGCTTAGGACGAAATCTCTGAATCCCGGTGAAACAGACAGTAAAGCATTGTTCACGGCTGAGCAAATCCAATTAACAGGTGCTAAGGCATCTGCAACGCCTTTGCCAAAGTTGCTCACTGACTTTGTGAGGCCAAGTAATGAAGGATTTTTCTGGTAGGAGTTTGAAACCGTCCAATAGATTAGCTGCGGATACATCAAGAGAGAAACGAGAAGAATCAACGCTCCGAAAATTAGGAGCACTGTAGACGCGCTTTTTATTGTTGCTCTTGCAAAGTGTATTTTCTGCCAGAGATACGCGACACCCTTGATTCTTAACAATCCTGACTTTATTCTCCTGAAGGGGCCTTTAATCTTTGATGCCAGCTTTTTCATCCCTTTTAACCCACTTTTTATCCTTTGTTTGGTAACAGGCTTGATCTGTCCTTTCCATTTTTCGGGCGGCTTTACCGCAACATACCTTGTTAGATAAGCCCAGTTGCATACAAGCGCGATTATTACTGCAAGTGGAACCAAGTGAAATAGTGGGCTAATTGCCATTGTTATGATCCAATCGGTGCCCGTAAATTGAAAGCTCCATTGCAGCAACGTTTCATCTTGAACTCCGAGGCTTATAGCATAAACGACAACAACATATTCAATTACTATGATTGCTGTTAGAAACAGGAGTATTGCTGCAAGACCTTTAAACGTCGTCCATTGGAAGATTAAACGTTTTTGGAGCTTTTCTCTTGACACCGAGTTCACCATTCAACTTTGTGCTTTGTGAGTTTGTGTTGTGCTTGAAATATTAATCTACCCTTATATAATCTTGTTTGCTTCATCACTTTCATGAGACTATTCACCTTTACGATCCTCCATGAATCGCAGTTCTAGCTTGCCCTCTATTACTTCTTGTAGTTACCTGCCACTATTTCGTAAGGATTATCTTTTCCCGTGGCTTTGCAGTGGAACTCCATGATCTTCACCAATTTATTGATGAAAACCGTGCTCCATCGATTTTGTCTACCTTTCCTGTACATCATGTCTGAGCGCGTTAAATTCGAAAGTTTATCATAGCGTGGCGATATCTTCCGCGAACCCCCACTTTTTCTGTGAGCGCGCGCGCCAAAACCTCCCCTTTTTCTATCAACATTAGAAGACATAAACAACAACGAACGTAACTGCTGAAAACACCAACTTGTCAATGTTAGACAAGACCCATTCACCGAGAGCATCGATATACTCCGGCAAACTCTTTCTTCAACCACCACATTAAATGTATTTTTTTCATTTCAAAAATCAACTTTGATGGTATAAATCAATTGAAGAGTTGCGTAATGATTTGCTAATCCTAGAGATTGGACTCTCTCCACAATACCTCCTACTCTGTAACCGCGAGGGCTATTCCACATGTCTTTGTATGCCTCAGTTCTAGAACCACATTTTAAAACAAATACTCTGCCTTCAGGATAAAAAATGATTTTCTCAAGACGATCTACTCCTGGTAATTCATGGCCCCCTCCATGGGAAACTATGTTAAGGTTTAAAAGGTAATTATGTGACCATTCTTCAATTGATCTTGAACCGAAACATTCTTCGATTTTTTCTGAAGAAAGATTCTTTTTACCTTTAACTAGATAAGCTCTATCAGTTAGTGATATAACAGAAACTTCTCCCTTATCAACAACATCACATCCAATAATCGCTTCATTAAGTCCCTTTAAATCATAGTGGTTATGGTTTGCTACTGTCTCACCATCAAAAATCTCTTCAAAGAGAAGCTGACGTTTTCTTTTAGAAAAGTCACTCGCGTACTTGCAACGTTTCTCGTATTCTCTTGCATCGCTTCCTCGCAAAACACGTGTTGTACCAAAGGGTGTTTCTATTTCTTCGGCTCTCTCCCGAACAAAATCTCTTAATCGATTCCGCATTTCATTTGAAGATGTGTGTAAAACCGCAACATTTTTCGGCAAGTCTAAGGCTTTGTTGTTTTTAACACTGTATAATTTCAAGAAATGACCTCCCGGCCAAAAATAAGATCTTTCAATCTTTATATTATCGATTTCATAATTTTTTTCTCTCATTTCATGTAAAGTATTTAATATTCTCTCAAGACTTAGATCATCTTCCACCACACCGACTAACATACCACAAAAGTCAATTTCCAAGTCGGCTATAACAAAATCATACGTACTATCTCCCCACCTGAACCTTGCTCCTTCAGGAATTCCTCTACGAAATTTGTTAGAAGACGTTTGAAAAGTGAAATTAGGTGCACCGACAACCATAGCTCGTTTTTCGTACCCCAACTTTTCCTGAATAGAATGCATATTGGCTATGAACCACTTTGCATTCTCTCTACCGATCTCTTCCGCTACATCTTTTAACCCCAAACTGAAGAGATATTTTCCCGCAAAACTCATTCTTTCATCAAATTCTTTTCTTTTAAGATGAAAGTCTCTCAATTCATATTTCATCAAATCACTCCCATCCATCTAAGAGGGGTAGTTGCTCTCCTGAAATCAGAGACTCTACAAGCTCCATGTGCTTTGAGGCTTGGTTCCCCCACTTGTAAGTACTAGCATACTCCCTAGCGCTTTTCTCCATCAAATCTTTAGACTCTGGATTGGCTATAACTCGCTCTATTTCATCTAGAAAATCTTCGTAGGTGCTAAGTGCAGGATAACCACTCCTCTTAAGAGTTTCACCTATACCCTCAATGTTTCTACCAATGACTGTGGCACCAATACCAATAGCGTGTGCAAGTTTTCCACTCTGCCTGCAATCTTCTTGCCACATGTGGACTATGTCTAGAGCCCGGAGTGATTTTGCAAATAACTGCTCGGGCAAATAGGCTTCAAAAAAGTAGAAGTTATTCTCAGGGTTGTGGAGATCTCTTAGTCTTTGCAGACAACGGACTTGTTTTGAACCTGTAGAACTTAGAGTTCCGATGTACAAACCAATAATATTCTTCTCACGGAATCTTTTTTGAAGAAGTTTCATAGTAAGATAGATGGTCTGTGGGAGTTTTCTATCGTTTATGAAACCGACATCACCAATTGTAATGGTGTTTTTTTCAAAAAGCTTTGAATTTAACTCTTCTGCACTTCTTTGCCAATCTTGGTTTGATTCATTTTCACTCTCAAGCCACCTTAAAATTTCTTTTTTAGCGTTTACTTGACTTATGCGAGGATATGTTGGGACGCCATGTCTAATTAAAACCGTCCTTTCTTTATACTCAGGGAATGCTTCAGTAAATGCTCTGTAAACCCCCGTTGTGAACACTGTGTTCACGTCTACATAAGGTAATTCGTTTATAAGTAATTGGTGTTGCCATTTTTTAAAACCGTATTTGGTTTCGGGGCTCTGAAAATTGAGAGTGTGATGTGTAACGATTATGTTTTCAACTTTCTTTTTCTTTAAAAATTTCAACATATCAACGAATTTTGGACGATTTCTCCAAAAACTATCACCATGCTGTATCCAAAAAACGTAGTTATCCCCATGTTCATATAAGTTGGTTAAACTGTCAAAGATCAGATTGGGATGATAATCATAACAACTAGGGATAGTATACCGGACTGGATATTCACATTCAACTTTTTTCCCCTTCATTATGGGAAATTCACAAGTGTAAGGATCAAAACTTATTATTCCACAGTCACAACTCTTTTCATACAAAGAATCGACTAAATACTTGGTATAAGATCCTATTCCATGTATCATCGGCGGAAAAGCAGACGTGAAGATGATTTTAGTCATATGACCACTACTAACTAGTTCATCAACCAATGTATATTGGGGTCTGTTCATCTAATTTGTTCAGTGCTTATTTAAAGCGGTTGGGTAGGGATTGCGACCATAAATATAAGAAGCGCGCGCATAAAGAACCGTTATAAACTGGAAACTGAGCATGTTACTGCAAAAGTGATACAAATGTCGTTCAAAAGAATCGTGCTGGTGAAACCAAATGGAAGAAAAGGCTTGGGTTTCTCAGTAGATGTAATTCCAATAGGATTAGAGTACATCGCCTCATCAATAGAAAAGGAAGTTGATGATGTTCACATAGTTGATATGGAACTTGAAGAACAACCATTCCAGTGTTTTCTTGATATTTTTAGTCCTGATTTGGTTGGTATATCAATGTCAGCAACGGATCATGATGAAGGATTGCGTCTCGCAGAAATCAGTAAGAAAAGTGGTGTTACAACAGTATTAGGAGGTTATCATCCGACTGCTATACCTGATGAATTGCTTGCACATCCTCAGATTGATATTATCGTCAGGGGCGAGGGTGAACTTGTGATGAAAGAACTTGTGCAAAAAAGTTCTCCTGAAGGCGTTCTTGGAATTTCATACAAAAAAGGTAAACGAATAATCCACAACCCTGACAGACCACCAATAGGAGACTTGGATTCTTTACCTTTTCCAGCAAGACATCTTAGAACACACAGGTACAAAGACCGCATGAACAGCAATAGCAGAAAAATCGATGTGATCGCTATGTCACGTGGCTGTTGGGGAAAATGCAGTTTTTGTTGCGAGCCATACATGAGTAAAAGCAGTATGCGATTTACGTAACCTGAAAACATAATCAAAGAATTGGTTGAAATCATAGTTTTTCATAATGAGAACCGACTCCAAATCTTTGTGACAGATCCTCATTTTATGGGCGACCCTAAAAGGATAGACCACTTATGTGACTTGTTACAAAAACATGGACTGGATATAGTGTTTTCTGTCATGACTAGAGTGGACAGTATCACCAGACCCCCTGAACTCGGCAAAAAAATGTGTAGCAGTGGTATTCTCAGTTATGAGTTGGGGTTTGAAAGCCCTAACCAAAAGGATTTGAACGATGTAAAGAAAGGCATAACACTCGATATGCAGAGAAAGGCTGTAAAAATATTAAGGGATAATGGTGCAAATGCTAGTGGGACTTTTGTTATTGGTTTGCCTGGTCAAAGTGAAGAAGAGATACAGCGATTCCCGGCATATGCTAAAAAAATCGGTCTGATGAGCTGTGCATTTGGTATTGTAACACCGTTTCCTAGAACTGAATTTTTTGATAGTTTAGAAAAGGATGGCTTGATTATCGAGCGTGACTGGACAAAATACGATGAAATGCACGCTTTGTTCAAGTTAAACCTTCTAAGTGCAAAAAAGTTGGAAGAACTGGAAAGTTACTGCATGGCAAGATTTTGGACATTAAATACATTTTTAGACAGAGCTAGAGTTTTACAAAAGAGTTCGGATAAGATAGCATTGAAAGAGTTTACAGATGAGATACTTGCAAAAGTAGAGTTCGCCAGAAATGCGGGTTATGACCTGAGGGAAGGAGAACTTGGAGATCATATCAAAGCGGTTTTGGGTGCGATTGTGGACGCTGAGATCGAAGAAAAAGAAAGTAAAATATGTATGCATGATGTCATAGAGATGTCAAGATTCCTTAAGATTTTAGGACCACAAACTATCCAAATCACTTTGAGGTATGACAACCAAGCAGTAAGTTATGTTATGAAAACTACAAGTAGCAGTGTGGAGTACATAAAAACTATTTCTGGAAAACAAGAGGATGCAACTATAGATATAGATATCGATTTGGATGAAGTGGTTAATTCATTTAGCGGCTATTCAACATTTGAGCTAATGAGTTATATCCATTTGTCGAAACAAGCACTGAATATCAATAGTATTTTGAATGTTTTTAGGTTATGTGCTGCATTGCCAATTGGTTTAGGCTGTTCTTATGTAAAAGATAAACTTATGGGTGATTGATGTTAATAGAATTAAAGGAAACTGGGGAACATATGGTCTCATACGAAACCTTTCTGCTATAAATGGTTCGAATGTTAGCAAGACATTGTTAGATCGTGTAATGTATAATTCTGAAACTTTGCCTTCTTTAGTAAAGGAATACTGGTGGTTTCTTTTCTTTGGTCAAGATGGAGAAAAGCCTGTACAATTGATGTTACTGATATTCAGAAAAAATGGAAAGCGAATGCTATTTGACGATGAAGAGATGGTACTCAGAAACTTGGGAAAAAACGAATTAACGCGCGATTGTTGAAGGAAAAGATCACGACAAAGACTTTAGGATCGTATTAGAAACTTACGCTAGAAAGCAATTTACTCTGAAAGGTGGCGGTTCACAGGTTTATATTGAATATGATGTCTTACCAAAGGAACTTAATCTGACTACCAAAAACCGAGCAATCACTCTAGATAATTTGAGTGAAGGCGTAGAAACATTTGAAGATGCATACTGGTAAGCAATTGAAAAAACACAGCCTTTCTTTCTAAAACCTTGGTAACTTCATTTAATATCTTTTGAATTTTATCCTTCACTTTTTTCCATGTTTCTTGAGCAGGAACAGCCTTGTAAACATACTCGCGCGCGCTCTCCGTGTTTCTACTTTGTGAATGCGAATAAACTACATTGCCTAACAATGTTTCAACTATGTCCATCTCTAACTCACAACAATG
>JAUUWK010000010.1 GCA_030589055.1 Candidatus Bathyarchaeota archaeon
AACCTTTATTAGAAAGACGTGCAGTATCACTTTAAATCTCATCAACCAAAGAGGTGATATCTTTTTGAAACTTGAAAAACTGATACGCCATGCATTTCATCTACGCCGAAGTATCGATGCTCTAAAAAACGGACAACAGAAACGACAACTGTCGAAAAAATATGCAAGAATCATCTGGGAAATCCAAGACTGTCAAATGAGTAGCTAACCTGACTTAGTTACCTTTCTATTCTGAACTCAGTTGAGGCTTGTTCGTCAACTTCTCAACTTCACCTACAAGCCCAGCGTTCGAGCTTACACTTCTAAATTGAGACTTTATCCAATTACCTGCCTCCCATGCGTTGCACAAAATAGAAAAAGAAGAGGGATGAACGAAACGTCCCTCTGACTGCATACGAGGATGATGGAGTTTTCAAGGTTGCAGGTTTGATGCATATCATCAGAGTTGCCGAGCAATTGGGCTGGTCATAATGACAATACAATCAGCGATACATTTACATGAAAGCATCTCACTATGCATAAATAGACCTATACTTTCTCTTCTTTACTCGGTGGCTCAAGGTTCGCGTCTTCTGTAGATTATGACTGCTAGTAGTGTTGATGCAAAGAATAGCGGTAGAATAAGAAGTGATGGAAATTCCGGTATTGTGGTAATATCGTCTATTACATATGGAGGATTTTCTATTGTCAGTGTAATTAGGTTATAATCATCCAGTGCTATCTATGCATCATGATTGTTTGTTGGTGGCTGTGAAGCTATAACAGAGTATTGTGGAAATTTTTTCACTATATGGCTTTTCGTCTTGAAATTTGTGAATATATGATAAATACAGTCTTGTAGTATAAGTACGCTGAATTCGATGTGACCCTGTGTTCTGTCAAAGGTAAACACTAAGATACGTTTCTACCTGAAACCTTGCTTCAAGAATATTGGTAATGCTTTTACTGTTAGAAGTCTTATCTGTGGGGTGAGGAGAAGCTCCGTGAGTTCATCTTTAAGCGACGTGGTGAAACGTACAAGCGACATACTTAAATTTGGAGCTTTCATGCAAGTTCTAGAGTATGAGCAGCGTTTTTCATCACTTGGAAATCTCTACGAAAACCTAATCTCAAACCTTACAACTATGAATTTTAACTGTAAAGAAGCTTTGGAAACAGCTGAGGAATTTTTCGGAGCTTCAAATGTACGCTTTGCTGGCATAGACGGCACTATGTATTCACGTCCACTTTTTGATCTTGTGATTTTCTTCGGCGGTGCCTACGCCTCAACAGGCACAGTTACGTTCCTGGAAAACGATAAGCCAAAAATTAGATATGATGAAAAGACACTCCAGCAGAGTGCAGGCATTTCAAGTGTTGTACCTATCTATATCAATGAGATCCCAGACATAGATCAGACATATTTTGAGCTGGAACAACCCGAAGAAGTCAAGCTCCTAAGGGATGAAGCCATAATAAGTAATGCCACGATTGCGAATTGGATAATGACTTTTGCTGAATACTATCTTGCCTATAAGCTAGCCATAGATCCTGAACAGAATGTAAGAATCATTCTTTTGGACAGAAGTCTATCCATCGAGCGGGCAAGCCTTCTTTATGATACCTCAAAGCATCAACTGTGGAAGGCTAAAAGCAGCATTATAGGATTTGAAATCGACGGAGAACCCATTGATCAAAATGATTTAGTGATTGCAAGACAATATGTTTGCAATCAAGCTTTAGGTTTGCCTCCTCCGAGAGCCGACTATTTACAGTATGCGATAATTCATTTACTCAGGCTAAAGGGAGCCTTAACTGAAGAGCAGATCTTAACAGAATTTGAAATAACAGATGAAAAAAGAGCAAAAAGAGTAAAGCGTTACCTTAAACGCTTGGTTAATATGGGCATCTTAAGTAAGAAAGATGGAATTCACACTCTAAACGATAAATATGTGACAACATGGGAGCGCATTAAAAAGCTTGTAACACGCCTAGGCGACCGCTTCTTTTTCACAAAAAAACAGGAAACAAAAACAACAAATCTGATGAAGATTTTGAAGGATGGAAAGGAACAATGGCTAACAACCCTTGACATCGCTTTTCTAACACTTTTCACTTTAGACATGCTCATGGAAGAATGCTGGAAAAAGCGAATCTTACTTGTAGGCATGACAAAAGACACAGCAGCTAGAGATTTCAAACGTCAACTGATTCCAATAATGCAAAACGAAGGTCTACTGAAAAGAGCCATTTCACCGAAGGAATTTGAAAAATTGCCAAACACTGACCGCATGATACTCCAGTCAGTCAGCATCCTCAACCCAGAAAAGATCATGCCTCCATGGAGTCTAATAGAATATGATTCTGCCTTCAGAACTATGGTTTTAGATAGACAAAACCGTAAAGGCTACGTTTCAGGAGCTATAAAAAACAGGATAAGCCTCGAAAAAACTTTCCTAAAAACGTATGTGCAACTAAGCCAAGCCAAAACAGACCCTATGTTAAGGAGCAATGTTCTACTTATGGACCGTTTGGCTTATCCAGAATTTGATTACAAGCCAGAAAACGTTGTGGAATTTTGGAACGAGTTTGGCGGTGCGAAAGAACCCGTTGAGGTTATCCTGTTTATCGATAAAAATGTTCCAAACAAGCTTCAAAATCTAGCAATGACTGTATTGATTGCTATGGCCCCTTCCAATATACCCGAAGCCTTTGGACATAACAAGCCCCTGTTCATTGCTGATAAGATTGCGAAATGGAATTACAGCCAATTCAAACGCATTGTAGACACCACGGCAAAGTGGATACTCAATAATCATAAATTGAGAAGGTTCATATTCTACATGAGCACTTTCAGAGAGAGGAGAGCAACGATTGAAGCCGCAAGAAGAGAAAGAATTTAACAGTTTCTGCTTCACGGATCTTGATGGCAGATTCCACGGGAGACTGGCTGCTGTTATTCCAAAGTATTTTAGCGGTGCTGGGGAAACTAAACTAGGAGGCACGAGTTCCCGTTACCACTGCCGCATCAAAGTTGAATACCAGAAGAACCTCATGGGACTCATGGAGGAAGGCATGTTTCTCGGCGTTAAGAACTTCAAGCAGTCGAGACAAGACGAGGAGAGATATACACTCATGGAAATCAGCAGAGTTTGGCCGGAACATTTTGGCTTGCGAGGCTTATCAGATCATGGTTATTATCCCATGCAGTTCGAGATTATAGAGCAATCCGAGATGGACTGGCAGACAGACGACACATCTACAATGATGATTCAGATAGATGCAATCCCCATAAACTATGACTTGATAACGAACGAGAACTGTAAATTCAAGTTTATCAAGGGTTTCTCATATCCAATTGTCGGCAGCCCAATCTACATTTTGAACAGCAACATGATAAATCGCATGTACAACCAGGCAATAACAGAAAAATTAGGCATAGACCCCTCCAAAACAGTAGAAGATGCCAGAGTCGACTCGAGGCTTGGAATAATCAAAATGTTTGAGGCGAGCAAAACCGCTATCCCAATATACGTCGATTTTGAGAAACTCGTCCGGTACCACTTCGGCGTCTTCGCCTTCACAGGAGGTGGAAAAAGCAATCTAACATCAAATATTCTCAGACGAATTCTTATGCATACGAAAGATACAAAGTTCATAATCTTCGATATAAGCTGCGAATACGTGTTCCTGTTGCTGGACATACTAGCAGATCCAACCGTTCAGGCAAAAGTTGTCCTCGAACACAGAATCGACTCTGTGGAACAGTTTTTCAATTCTATTGTTAAGCCAAGAGAATACGAAGTTGATGAACGCACTAAAACTGGATTGAAGTATGTAATAGAGCAGAATAAACTTGCTTATTACAAGATGCCTAGACATACGGTTCAGACGTATGCGCAGTTTTTAGATGAACTCAAAGCTCAGAGAAAAGACAGCATTAGCAGACCACATTACATGAACGCGATAGATAGAATACACGACGCCATACATGAATATTTGGAAGAGCATGGCTTAAGTGAAAACCAAGAAGTAAGCGAAGACTTTGTAAACTACATACACACGGCTGCCACTCAAGCGGTTCAAGAGTTCAAAGTTTCTGACAGAAGCGGTTTATACGCTTGGGCAACAACCAGAAACGCAATAATCGATAGGATAAGAAAAAGACAAGAAAAAGAAGCGAAAGAAACAGGTGGACTGACAGCAGAAAAAATCCGCAAATTGCTGGAAGGCGAAACAAGGCTTGTTTGCGTTTCGATCTCAGACCCATTCCTAATAAAAGACATTGTCATAACGCTAACACATGATCTGCTTGTAAGGAGAAAGCGAAGATTTCAGGTTAAACCCTACATTCTGCTGGTTTTTGACGAGGCACAAGAGTTCATACCAAGCTTAAGCGGCTCTTCGGGGATAGAGGCCAAATGCTCCAGGTATGTTGAAACGTTGCTTAGGCAGGGGAGAAAATACGGTTTAGGAGTGTGCATCGCCACGCAACGCATTGCCTACTTAAACACCAACGCGCTGCAACAGCTTCACACGTACTTTGTAGGCACATTGCCCCGTCCATATGACCGCGCATTAGTCAGCGAAACGTTCATGATAGACAAAAGTATACTCGAAAAAACCTTAGAATTCACACCAGGCGAATGGCTACTATCAAGCTACATAGCCACTGGCATAGAAAACGTGCCTATATTCATAAAAGCAGACAATGCAGAAAACGAAGTGGAAAAGTTCTTACGAAATAATGCTTGAAAAGAGGGGGATTTAGCAGTTTATACTATTCCGCATTTCTTGAGTAGGCGTTGCCATCTTTTGTCTGTTAATTGCTGGATTTCGTCAATGATTTTTTCGAATTTCGGCGTGAACAAGTGTCTGAAGCGTCCTTGCATTTTCAAGTATTCTCTTACTGGTTTCTTTCGTTCAGGTCTTAGGGCTATGACTTTGCTTGGCGCTGACAGCTGGTACTCGCCATTTATCGCCTCCCACAATGGGAATATGCATGTTTCGACAGCTATACGCGAAATCTCTATGGACTTGCTTGGGTCGCTTCGCCATCCTCTTGGGCAAGGTGCAAATGTGTGCAGAAAAGCTGGACCATCCACTTCTATGCCTTTCCTAGCCTTTGTTATTAGATCTCTCCAATAATGAGGCGACGCTGTTGCTACATATGGCATGTCGTGGGCAACCATAATATCTGCAATTGGCTTTTTGTACTGAACCTTTCCAGGTATGACTGTGCCCGCTGGCGATGTAGTTGTCGATGCTCCGTGAGGAGTTCCTCCGCTTCTTTGGATGCCCGTGTTCATGTAAGCCTCGTTGTCATAAAGCACATACAAGAAGTCGTGTCCCCTTTCCACAGCCCCTGACAAGGCTTGAATTCCTATGTCGTAGGTGCCTCCATCTCCAGCGAAGGCAATAACATCTATCCGCTGCTGTTTTATTCTTCCCTTTTTCTTCAGTATTTTTAAGGCTGCTTCTATTCCCGAAGCGTTTGCAGCTACATTTTCAAAAGCAGTGTGTATCCATGGTGTAGCCCAAGACGTATATGGGTAAATGCTTGAAACAACCTCCATACATCCAGTTGCACTTGTCGCTATTATTGGGCCTCTAACTGCCTTTAAAACAAGTCTCATAACAGTCGCTGCCGCGCAGCCCGCACAAGCTCTGTGTCCTGACATGAAAAGATCTGCTTTTTCAGCTATGTCCTTAGCCGTAAACTTCCATTCAGAAAACATTTTCTCATTTTCCTCCTTCTATCCTCTTAATCTGACGTATCGAACAGGATCTTCAACACGCTGAGTTTGCAGTATCCCTTGTAAGTCTTCGTATATTTTGCGTATATGACTTGGGCTTGTGTCTCTTCCACCTAGTCCGTAAATGTAGTTCACAATGTAAGGATGTACGGGTGTATCATACAATGCGTGGTGAACTTCATGGAATACTGGTCCACCATGTCCTCCGAAACTCAAGCTTCTATCCATGACGGCTACTGCCCTTACTTTTTCAAGTGCTTTAACTATTCCTTCGACTGGTAAGGGTCTAAAGCTGCGGATTCTAAGCAATCCAGCTTTAACCCCTTCTGCCCTAAGTTCATTTACAACGGTTTTAACTGTTCCAGCTGTTGAACCCAAGCATATGATGGCTATTTCGGCATCTTCAAGACAGTATGCGTCAAGCAGTCCATTCCCGTAGTGTCTTCCACTTATCTGGGCATATTCTTCATGCACTTGCTGAATGATCTTTGGTGCATTTTTCATGGCTTCTTCTTGTTGCCGTTTAATCTCAAAATAGTAATTTGGAAAGGCGATAGGCCCTATGCTAATTGGGTTTTCTGGGTCAAGCCTGAAAGACGCATCTTTTCCTTCGTGTGCTGTCACTCGGGGGAACTGACGGGTTCCAACGAACTTTTTGGCTATATCATCTGAGAGTACATGCACGTTTTCTAATGCATGGCTTAAGGTGAAACCGTCTAGGCAGACCATAACAGGTAAGAGAATCTCTGGGTTTTCAGCTATTCGAAAGGCTTGAATCATGGAGTCATAGGCTTCTTGCGAATTTTCAGCATAGATTTGTATCCAGCCACTATCACGTTCACTCATACTGTCTGAATGGTCACAATGGATGTTTATAGGTGCTGATAGGGCTCTATTAACAACAGTCATGACCACTGGCGCACGACAGCCTGACGCCACGTAAAGCATTTCATGCATCAGAGCTAAACCTGGGGCTGCTGTTGCTGTGAAGGTTCTTGCCCCCGTGGCTGAGGCTGTAATGCACGCTGTCATAGCGCTATGTTCGGATTCTACACAGACGAATTCCGTGTCAACTTCGCCATTAGCTACGTATTCGCTGAATCTTTCAACAATTATGGTCTGCGGAGTTACAGGATATGCTGCTGCAACATCAACGTCTGACTGCTTCGCAGCATAAGCAACAGCCTCGTCGCCGTTTAGAGCTAAAAGTTTTTGTTTTGCAACACTTTCCATTTCATTACACCTCTATTCGAGTTTCATCTCTATCGCTTTTGTTGGGCATTCGTTTGCACATATCCCACATCCCTTGCAAAAATCATAGTCAAATTCGATGTCTTCCTTTCCGGGGTTCCAGTGGATCGCCCCGTCTGGACAGAAAATAACGCAAAGTGTGCATCGTGTGCACTTCTCCGAGTCCATTATCGGCTTGTAGGTTTTCCAGTCTCCAGTCAAGTATTCTGTGCTCGGTTTCCAGCATATGCCAGCTGGTGGAATTTCTTTCCAACTCTTTTCTTGAACTGTCATTCATATTTTACCTCCTCATAAGCTTCCTTTATCACAGCTACGTTCTTTTCGGCAATGTTCTGCCCAAAGCGTTCCCCAACAACTTTTTCAAGACTTTCCAACTTTACTATTTCTGTTACGCGGGCGACACCGCCTAACATAGCCGTGTTTGTGATGGGTCTTCCCAGAATTCTCATGGCAATTTCCGTTGCTGGAACAGTCAAAATTTTCCCTTTGTCCGTGTTGAGGATTTTTCTCATGTCAGCAGGATTCTCCTTCGAGTTAACTATAATCACTCCTTCCTTGTTTAGTCCCTTAGTAACTGGAACCGTCTTGAGCAATGTTGGATCCAAAACAGCTACTACATCAGGGTTGTAGACTGCACAGTGTATGTTGATTGTCTCATCGCTTATTCTTGTAAAAGCAGCTACTGGTGCGCCCATACGTTCTGGACCGAACTCCGGAAAAGACTGAATGTGTTTTCCTTCGTAGATTGCTGCTCGCGCTAGTAATTCGCTAGCGGTCCATGCTCCTTGACCGCCTCTGCCGTGCCATCTGACCTCCAAGATTTTTTCCAATGCATTTACTCTCCATTAATCTCTCAACCTACTTAGAAAATCTAACATATACACCTTTCTAAGCAAAGACAAGAAAATTAAACATGGTGGCTCTAAGAAGCAATAAAGTCTTTTGATTTTTCTCTTATGGACATCTCAAAAATTTCCCGTGTAAGATTTGGCAACTTTGTTCCCTTCTTTGTTGCTGAATAATATTTGATGCGTCTCCTGCCCTTCCGCACTCATTTTCCAGAAACTAGCTTGTTTTCCTCTGTGATGGTATCTGTATGAGAAAATGTTGCAGGAAATAAACGTAAACATGAAAATGGGACAAATAAATTCAGCTTGTCTTCACGCAGAGGACATTATGCTCTATGGTTCCCACAATACCTTTCCAAGCGGTAAAAACTCGTCGACTCGACGAACTGGTTGCAAAGAAATGTGAAGGTACATACTGGAGCCATTGTTCGTTAGCAGCTGTAGTAGCTAAACCATAACTATTTTCAAAAAATGCTGAAATTATACTTCAGAAGCAGTCTTGGTGAGGTGTTGAAATCGGCATAGAAACAGGTTCGTCAGAACTAGCTAAGAAAATTATGCCAGCAAAAGCCCGTCCTTTTCAGCCGGAAGAGTGGGGTGAAGTTTATGCACTGGCATGGGATTGATACATAACAACAATTTGATCTGTGGGTGCACATTAATGGTGTGTGTTCCGGAAGAAACAGAGGAGGACGTCATCAAAACGATTGAGTCAATGGATGACCTTAGGGGCTTCAGAAGCTTGATCGTGCCCTTGTTTTTTGTTCCCATGGGTAAGCTGAAGAGTGAGGATTGGCTCAAGGAAACTGAGATGAATGAGCTTCATAAGGAGTTATTGGTCAAGTGTTTGAGGCATGATCTCTATTGGATAGATCAACCAATCCATTTGGGATTCGCTGGTAGATGGTATGGAAAGATTTTACACTCTTTGCATAAGGTTTTTGTGCAGATAGTGGAGTTTAAGACAAAAAGTGCTGGAATCCAGACATAGTAGAGTCAACTGTTTAATCAGAAAATTTTTCAGAAGTTCAAAAACACTAGGTTGTTCATAAAGGGTACCTCAGCTTCCTTTACTCCACAGCCTACTTTTGAATTATGGACAGCGCTGATGATTCAACTATTTCACTGTTTTTCTGGTTCTTCTGGTTCTTTCCACTTTTCTATGATTAGTTTGTCTTCTCCAATTTTGAAATGTACCTTTACACGTATGGAATCTGCGCCTTTGAATGGAAACATACTGTCTTCAGCAAAGTACACTGGTAGATAAATCAAGTATTTGCCATCTGTCCTTCTGAACAAGCGGCCTCTTCCTTCACTGACCATTTGTTAACACCTCAATTATATTCTGGCTTAATAGCTAGGCTAGTAAAAGAAAGAAGTATTTAACCTTTATTCTCATCTTTTCACAAAACCAGTAATCATTGATTCATATGAGCCATCTCAACATATCCGCACATTCACACTATTCTGTAGCTGCAACATTGCAAGCGAACTAGCGTGTATCATGTGCAAGCAAATGTTTCTTCCTGTTTAATAGATACCCAATGAAAAATCGTAATCTTTGTATACCCAAACTTTTTCCTAACTAAAGCTTTTCTGATTTTTCCGGAAGGTCAAAACACATAAAGGACTAAGCCTATAACAATTGTCTGTAGCTTGGAGGAAAAGTGAGATGGCAGGTATAGTCCTCGTTAGAGATGTAATGTCAAAAGATGTGAGGGTCGTGCGACCCGACTCCAGCGTCAAAGAAGTGGTAGCCACTATGACCAAGTTTGACATAGGCTCCATAGTAGTTGTGCAAGGCAAAAGACCAGTAGGCATCATAACCGAGCGTGACATCCTCAGAAGGGTAGTGCAGCCATGCTTAGCCCCAGAGGTCCTCACTGCGAGGCAAGTTATGACCAGCTCGGTGGTAACCATCCGCGAAACGGCCAGCATAGATGAAGCATCTAAACTCATGGCAAAGAAAAAAGTCAAAAAACTTCCAGTCATGAACAAGGAGAAACTTATCGGTATGTTGACGCTCACAGACATCGTAACTAAAGTTCCAACGATGCTCTCCATACTGGAAGAACTCTTAAGACCTTATCACCGTTCACACTGAATACGCCACTGAACTCCTGTTTTCTGTATCTCGTGCTTGGGCTTTTCCTATCCTAGTTTTCCGGTTTAGCGTGCGTGAAATCAAAATAAGACTTAGGTTGTCAGCAAAACTGTTCAACGACTAAATTTAAATATCACTGAAAAACTCAAAACTCATAAAGCATTAAGTATGAGCCGCCGTAGCTCAGCTAGGTAGAGCGGCTGGCTGTTAACCAGTTGGTCGTAGGTTCAAGTCCTACCGGCGGCGCTTTCAACATCATTTTCGTAAACCCGCGACCGGTAGACAGCGTAAACCTGCGACTCTCGCGACAGCATCTATTTCCGTTTTCTAAAGACTTTAGCGCCATTGTGCTCGCAAACATATTCGAATCCTTTGTCCACCAGCTCACAGATTTCTTTGGTTGTCAGAGCAACTCGGGAAACATGTGTGTCCTCTAGCGCGCGCTATATGTTCGTTACAGTCTGGTGAAGGTATGGTTGAGGACTCCAAAGAAGAGATTGGCGATATTATATAAGTATCATCAAGATCCCAGTTTTTTTGAGCCCTTCTTTTGGCAACAGAGACACCCCCCTAGGGGGGTCTTCTCCGATGGAAACGTCTGTTTCAAAGTGCTTTTCAAAAACGAAATCTTTAAATGGCTTAGGCTACGGCAAGTGTTTACAAGAATAGTCTCGTATTTACATAGAAAGGTGAAAGAGAATAGTTCTGGAAAATGAAGAGCAGTTTCTTGCTCGTTTGCAGCGAGGCGGCAGAGTTCAAGTTCCACGTCTCGTCCGCTGGAAAAACCGGCTTGAGGCAGGTGAAATTTTCGTAGTTACAATATTCAACTCTCTTAGTCAGACTTTTTACGGTCGATTCTGCATGGACGGCAGAATCAGCATTCCCAAGATTGTGCGAGAAGAACTTAAAATTAAGCCCGGAGATCTCTTGACAGTCCGGTTAAATCCGATCAAGCGAGCCCCCCTATGACTTCTCTTTGGCCAGGGCCCCTCCAGCTTCTCAGCTATGTCTGTCTTTAACTTTCCCCTCATTTGAGGGTAATGTTCCGTTCTGTTTAACTAAGTCAGTTCTCAAACCTTGCCTTTCCTTCGCTAATTCTCTCTCTCAATATCCAGAAGCAGCACAAATTCACGAGCCTTGTGGCTTCTGCTTTGGCACTTCCATCCTGAAACTTGCTAGAGTAGCCTCTCCGTCTTACACGTGTAGGACTTTTCAGCTAGAACCTAGACGCTCTACGATAATGTTGTTTTACAGGAGGCAGACTCAGATTTTTGTATAGTCGTAGGCTTGTTTTATGAGTTGTAATGCATAGTTTAGTTGATCCGAGGTTCTAATGGAAAAGCCTCTTTCTTCGCCTCCTGCTCTGAAGAACCAGCCTTTATACTGTTTTGCCAGGTTTAGTTTATCATCGAATTTGGTTGGGTCAACTCGGATTCTGATGTGAACCTTCTGTATTCTAGGCTTAATGCTTCTCCTATTCGCATGCCGGTTTCTTTCAAAATTTGAAGTATCGCAGAGATGGTTTTACCTGTGGAAGCAATTAATGAGTCTAGTTCTTTCTCGAGGGGTATGAAGGGCAGTTTTCTGGTAATCTTGCATTGTGGTTTTTCCCATGCCAATCCATGAAATTTCAGGAAACCGTCGTACACTGTGGCAGCAAAATGTTTGCTTTGTTACTTCTTTCAGACTTCGTCTAATAAACCCGCATGGGAACCGCACAGTTCTAGTATATGCTTGGTTGTTGATGAAATGAACACGCAATTAGCCCCAATTTGATTCAGATAGAAGAATCACTGAAACTTTATTACTATTTTTGACGCTTTAACATATGCTCTGGGAAAAGAAAGTTCAAATGGGAATTCTGTGCAGAGAGGGGTGGAAAATGAAGTTAAAATTGTTTAAAATCATTGTACTAGCACTGTTTCTGACAAGTATGCGAGTTGTTGACATTCAATCAGTTGTACCGCAGCAGACTGGCAGGACGAACTTGGCTGTGTTAGAATTCGATTTCCCTTCTCTCTCCGTGACTGAAGGCCTTGTTTATGACTCTGTTAAGATGCAAGGATTGCCTCAACACGGTGCTGCTGGCGAACCCATTTTACCTTTCAAGACAGTTAAAATCCTGATTCCACAAGGCAAAGACGTGCAAAGCGTTGACGTAACTGCCAGCAATAGGAAAGTGTTGAAAGACAATTTTCATGTGGAATACGGCAAAACACCTATCCCGTTTTCTACCAATATCACCGTTGAAGATCAGCCCAACCAAGCAATTTACTGTTCCGCGAATCCTTTTCCATGTGTGTTGTTTTCACAGAAGTCAGAACATTGTTTTAGAGGCTATAAAATACTCACACTGAGGCTTCATCCAGTTCAGTACTTCCCAAAAACAAGTGAATTATCTTACTTTGAGAGAATGACTGTAACCGTAAAAACAATAGCAGGCAACAATGTTTCCCCGTTGTTTAGAAATCTACAAAGAGACAGAGAACTCGTTTCAGACATTGTGGACAATCCAAGTGAAGTAGAGAGTTACACCGAAACGACAAAGCCTGCTCAACACATAAGTCTTGCAAACCCTTCAGATTCGTACGACTACGTTATCATAACAAACAATACCCTAAAGTCTTCATTTCAACCATTGATCGACTGGAAAATCCAAAAGGGACTCAATGCAACGATCGTTTCAGTGGAAGACATCATGAATGATCCAGACTATCACTGCGATGGTTTGTTTGGCGACGGTTATGGAGTTCAATTCAACGGCACTCAAGCGCATATCAGAAATTTCATAAAAGATGCGTACATCAACTGGGGGACTGAATACGTTCTGTTGGGAGGAGATGATGAAATCATCCCTGCGAGAGGCGTTTATGCTTACACCAGTGGATACTACTTGGGAAGTGGGGAGGCTGATTACAACATGCCCTGCGACATGTATTATGGAGCCCTCGACGGAAGCTGGAACAACGACAATGACCCTATATTCGGGGAAGGCATCTGTCACGACGACGATGAGGGGCCTGAAAATGGAACTGCTGGAGAAGAAGCAGATTTCTTCGCCGAAGTATACATTGGAAGAGCGCCAGTTGATACGTCACAAGAAGCAACGAATTTTGTCACGAAAACTTTGGCGTATGAGCAAAATCCTAACGCGAGCTATCTTAAAAAGGCCTTGATGATTGGACAAACCCTTGACGCTGAGACAGAAGGTGGAAATGGAAAAGACCTTGTAACCAACATAATCCCTCAGTATACAACAACAAGATTGTACAGCAGAGACGGAACGTTCAGCCGTTCTGCTGTAATAAACGAAATGAACAGTGGCGCCCACATAGTAAACGACAATGGACATGCAAACTACGACACAGTTATGGGATTGTATAGGTCAGATGTCGACAGTCTCACCAATACTGACTATTTCATGGCATACAGCATAGGTTGTTATTCTGCAGCATTTGACAACGCAACGAGTGGAACTGGTGAGGCAATCGGAGAACATTTCATCACCTCAAATGGAGGCGCTTTTGCATACATAGGTAACTCCAGATATGGACTGTACCTTCCAGACTCGAATGATGGACCAGGAGACCGATACGACAGATCATTTTTCGAGGTGCTAAGCAACGGCACAAGAAATCTCGGCAAAGCACTGCAGCTCTCGAAGGAAATTCTATTCGACGAATTTGTTGACAGATGGACTTATTTCAATCTGAATTTGCTGGGAGACCCAGAGACGGAAATAGTAACAAGCATTGCGGCACCAGCAGCTCACTTTGAAACGAGAACTGACTTGTTGGCTCCACCCCGTTATAGGGAAAACGTAAGTCTTCGAGGCACGGCAAAACGAGGCACAGCTGTAGGCTCAACATTCAGCAACCACACGATTGAATTCGGCGTAGGAACAAACTCTACATTTTGGTCGTCTACCGGAGTTAGTTTGACAGACAATGGCGAGAGCGAAGTGGTCAACGGAATTCTTGGTATTTGGAACACCAGCTTGGTAGACGATGGAACCTATACTTTGAGATTAACTGTTAACGATGCTGATGGCAATATAGGGGAAGACCAGACTGTAATAATCGTTGACACCACTCCCCCGAACATAACGGGTGTGTCTCAAACTCCATTGGAGGACAACGTGCTACCGGAAGATGAAGTCAAAGTCAACGCTACAGTCACCGATAACCTAAATGGAATCAAACAAGTAGTTCTAAACTACACTAATGGCAACGGAACGTGGATTACTGTCAACATGACTAATCTTGAAGGAAACATCTGGAATGGAACCATACCTGCGTTTCCATACTGCACTAATGTAACATATGCTATTATGGCGGAGGATAATGCTGGTAACACAATAACAACAGAAGAAATGGAATATGAATATCAATATCACGTAATTCCAGAATTTACATCATTCCTTATTCTACCACTATTCTTGATAGCAACATTACCAGCAGTCATACTCTACAGAAGAAAACAAGGTACGTAGTAGAAGAAAAGGGGGGAGCGCGCCCCCTCTAAGACAGCATACATCAAGAATTAGCATCTATATTTCAAATTCACAAACCATAAGTGCTTCGACAAAGAATATTGTATTTTCTGGAGAGTATGATGTCGAAGATTGTTTTGCAGAAAAAAGAATCAGTTAAACACGTAAAATGTCTCAAATGCAGGAAAAGGGGAGCAACAAGAGACGATGAATTGTGTGACAACTGCCGTTTTATACTCACTCTTGAGAACATCATGACAACCAAAGAATGACATTGGCAAGTGCTTCCTACCATCAGAGAAAAAGCTTACAGAAGTCTATGATAAAGCAGATTTGAAAGCATCAACATGTGCAACTTAGTTAACTCGATTCTTTCACGGGTGAGCATTCTATTTTTTCTGTTCATGTGGTTCCTCTCAAGATACCTTATCGTATATCTTAATAAAGCAGTTCTTTCGCTGACCGATATATATCAAGAATCGATATAAAGGACTCATCCAATAGTTGTCAAACAATCCTCTATTTGGTTCAGCATAACCATGCTTTTTGCACAGGTTAGGCGATTTTCCACATCATAACACGAATGTAGTCATAAGGTGTTTCGCCATCCACTAGATAGATGGAAATTTCGGTGTCCGTTAGATTCCACCAGCGCGCGCGATTGAGGGCTTCGGGAGACATCTCCACTGCATAGAGCAATAGGTATTGTTGCCACGACAACGACATTGAGTGAATTAATTCTGCAGTGTGAATCATCTATGTATATTGTTGCTTCATAAATCTAATAAAACAAGAGCGCAGACGCAAAAACAGAATCAAATTGAAGAGAACACTTCGACGGCAGAAGTCTGCTTATGCTCTCAGTTTAATATTTTGTTTATTATGGCTAACCACTCTTTTCATGACACTGTGGAAAACGTGGCCCGAAGTCTCTTCAGCTGAAAATCCCTTTTCAACATATTTGGCACTTCTCTGGGAAGAAAATTTCGAATTTATTCCTGGGCTTGAATTCAGACTAGTATACTTAGTCGTTGTGGGAGATGTTATGCTCATTTCAGGAGTAGTGATATGGCTCTTAAGCAGACAATGGTTTTATCTTCCTGGAAAAACTGGGTTGCTTGAATGTCCTTTCTGCAAGAAACGTTGGAGATCAAACCCAGACAAAGGACTAGTACATTGTCCACATTGTCGTCAACTAGTCCATCCAAGAATGGTTCACAAATAGCATGCGCCCACAAAAATGGGGGGTTTGCGGGAGATATCTCCACTGGTCGCTGGTTCAAGTCCTGCCGGCGGCGTCACAGCAAAACTGGAACTCTTGTTCTTTTTCATTTCTGGACCTGATGCACTGGTCTTACGATTTTTTGGGCGAACCTTTTAAGACTTATCTTGGTCGTTTTGTGAATAATTGCATGTTTGAATGGGCTGAT
>JAUUWK010000021.1 GCA_030589055.1 Candidatus Bathyarchaeota archaeon
CCCAGAAAAGCGGTTGAACGCTGCGACATAGTTGTAACCGCAGGGCCAATTCTGAAACACCCACAACCAGTAATTGAAGCTTCGTGGCTCACGGACGGCGGCTTCGCGTGCCCCCTAGATTTCGACTCGTACTGGAAATCAGAAGCCATGCATTCCATGGATAAGTTTTGCACCGATGACCACAACCAACTAAGATACTACAAGGAACTTGGATACTTTTCCAACATACCAGATGTATATGCAGATTTGGGCGAAATCGTTAGCGGTAAAAAACCTGGCCGTGAGAACTCTGAAGAACGCATTATCTCCATGAACCTCGGCCTGGCAATAGAAGACATGGCAACCGCCATCCTCGTCTACGAAAAGGCAAAGAGAACAGGAGCTGGAACAAGGCTTCCGTTGTAACACACATGTGCATGTTCTTAAGAGCTGCACTTTCTTCGGTTTACAGTAGTGATGTATTCCTGTCGTAACGCAAGATGTAATAGGCACTTCTCGCAAGGATTATCTGGGGTATTTATTGGGTTTAGGGAAAAATCTGATTGTGCTTATTGGAATATTTATTATTTTTGTTGTTGAAGGGCTGTGGCTTTTAATTGGGGTTCTTGTGCAATCTATCTGGACGTCTGTGATTACCTTAGGGGTCATAGCCTTCACCATCTATTTCTTGTATGTTAGACTGTATCAGAAGAAGGAAGCAAAGTATCCAATTGTGCCGCTTGAGGGAAAGACAGATATCTATTTTCCAAGAACAAACATCCCCAGACCGGTATATGCAGACTTCCGCAACATGCAAGAAAAGAAGCAAAAGCTTGAGAAGATGAAGAAGAAAATGAGACGCAAGAAAAAATGACACATTAAAATTGGGCTCTCATCCAGATTTTCATGCTGCCCAGAACGGCATTTTCTTTCTCATCAAACTAACATATTCGTTTAATGCCTCTTGCTCCCCGACTGTCATCTTGTCTATAAACGTTGTCAGCAGCGCCTTTGCGTGACGTTCTGGCACCTTCACATATAACAGATCTTTTTCGAATACGTGTCTCCCAACCATGGGCTTGTCCATGGACACTGCGACCTGCATCCCCTGCTGAGCTTCCGGCAAGGTTTTTCCCTTCTCCTGAATCTGCTGTACGTCACCCAATTCCTTTCCATCTTCAGCTCTCACAAGCTTGTATTTCGGCTTTACCTTTCCAGCTAAGATTTTCACACCAAAAATTGCTGGTTTAGCCCTTCTGAAAACGTAGCCTTCCATGATGCGCATTTTGCCGGGCATGACAAGCTTTTCAAACTCTTGCTCAAGCTCTGACTCACGCTGAGTCCTAAGCCACGACAAATAGTCGTCCATCAGGCGGTAGATTATCCTTTCACGGAAAATACGAACACGCTTGATTTCTGCTTCTTCTTCAGCATCTGGTAAGACCTTAACGTTGAAGGCTAAAACCACACCGTAGAAAGGCTCGTGTTCCTTAACAACACCCGCTTCAACGACGTCTCTTTTCGAAACGTCACCAACATCCGCCAACCGTATGGGCACATCATTCTGCCTTAAATTCTCAGCAATAGCCTCCAATGAGCCAAGCGTGTCAGCCTTCAAAACAACGCCGTCAACATCCGTTGTAATCCTAATTCTATCGATTTCCTTAGAGACAAGCTTGGCGTACTTCTCCGTTTCTTCACCATGAGGTATGGCATACAATGGCGCACCAGCCAAAGCTCCTTCCAAATCAGGAGCCACAATTTTCACTCCAGCCGCAGCAGAAACAGAATCCACAGAAGAGAATCTGTGTCTCGGATCTCTAATCTCGTCCAAAGCCTTAGGAACCAGAATCGCTCGTATCCGCGTAACAATAGGCTTTTCCTTACCACCAGCAACAATCAAATCGTCCTTCTGCAAAACTCCATCATAAATTACAGTGTTGATTGTCAAACCCAAACCAGGTTCTTCCTTAACCTCTAAAACCGTGCCTTTGGCCGGTCCCTCCGTCGTCTGTAAGCGCTTCGTTAAATACTGTTGCGTCAGACCCACAAGAACCATGAGAAGCTCAGTTACGCCCTCACCGGTCTTCGCACTCGTAGGCACAATCGCCACGGTCTTCGTGAAATCCTTCATATGATCGAAACGGTCAGCCCGAAAACCCAAACGAGAAAAGGCACCAATAATATCGTAGATCCTATTATCCAAATCTTCCTTAACGTAGCGACCTTGCATGTTATAACTCTTCAAAAACGGCGTGTCAGGATAGGAATTCCATCCTGGTATCCGATCTATCTTGTTAGCAGCCACCAAAAAAGGCGTCTTGCGAACTTTCAAAATGTCCATACTCTCATAGGTTTGAGCTTCAAAACCCCGCAAAACATCAATGACCAGTATCGCTATGTCAGCGACGCTGCCTCCTCTTTTCCGTAAGTTAGTGAAAGCCTCATGTCCCGGCGTGTCAATGACAAGTAATCCTGGAATTTCGATTTCACCCTTAACCATTGAAAGCAAAGGGCCAATCAGCTGCTTAAGTGTGTCAACAGGGAAAAAACTCGCACCGATATGCTGCGTAATTCCTCCAGCCTCGCGAGCCTGAACACTCGTTTTGCGTATTTTATCTAGAAGCAAAGTCTTACCAGTATCAACATGACCAAGCACGCACACAATCGGTTGACGAACAGGCATTTTCTGCATCTCTTTTGACGGATTAAATAAGTCAGTTGTTCAATGAAGTATTTCAAAACTAATAAACTCTTACCTAGTAAACACGCAGCCATTTATTCAAAATGCTTTTAAATGCACAGCAAAACTCTATTCCAGAAGGTGGAAAAGGATTTGCCTTATTGTTGGAAATGTGGAGCAAAGCTGAAAGAAGGCGAGGGTTTCTGTTATGCTTGCGGCGCCCCAGTCGCCGGAGTGGTGAAAGAGGAATTCTCTGTTTCAGCTGACAACCTTATCAAAAAAGTTAAGGAGTTACTTCATGAAGGAAACGTGACCAGAATAATTGTTAAAGATGAAAGAGGAAAGGTTCTGCTTGAAATACCCGCTACTATTGGAATTATTGGCGTTGTCTTGGCTCCTTGGCTTGCGGCTTTAGGTGTAATAGCAGCCTTAGCTACGAATTGTAGAGTAGTTGTTGAAAGAAGGGAATAAGCCTGCCCACATTTCCCTATCTGCAGCATTCTACTATCTTCTAATGAAATTCTATTCAATCTTCGCAATAACCAAGATTATTCCTAGCGCAAAAACTATAATGCTTAGAAATCCGAAGAATCCTGTATAATCACTTAATGCTTGAGTGCTTGTTAACGTGTAATACGTAGCTAAGGCGCCGACGATGATGAGTATTACACCAAAGAATTTCTCGGCAACAAGCAGCCCGAAAACACCTTCCTCACTCATATCTAAACTCTTCCTCTTTGATGCACTTTCTATAAATGTAACCGTCAAAGATTTAAAGCATTTCCTTTCTCATCCTTAAATGCCCATTGTTTCGTCCTCTAGCATGCACTGTGCACGCAGGATCCCGAATTATCTGGTTGACTGTAATAAGCTTGTAGGAGATACTCATCTGCACTTGTCAGAGAGATTTTGGTTTTGAGTTACTGTCTCTGTCGGAAACCGATTCGAATTGAACCTCAAAGCTTTTGGAAAAATCATAGTAGCTAAACACAGGATAGCCCCCTTCAGAAAGATCAGCCTTAACAAACTCACGTCTAAACAATTCCATTCTGTCGCGATTTTTATGCAGCTGTATTCACTCTTAGCCTTTTTTGCCATACAGACTCGATAACCTCCACCATAATCAAGTGAACACAATCCTGATCCTCAACCCTAGCGACTCCTTAAAACACTTAGAAATAGCAATCTCACTATCCCTAAAAAACCTAAGCAATAACTTCCTTAACAGAACCACCAAACACAAAAAACAACAAAAAGTACCAAAAAATCATCAATTCCTACCCTCCACCTACCAAACCCCTCAAAACCACCCAACCTCCTTCTCGCTCTCGCACAATAGTCTCACACAACAGTATTCTAAGCGTCAGGTTTATGAGCAAAAACAAGACTAACCCTTAGAATTCCCAAACCAGCAAAAACATCAAATGCTAGCTTGTTTCCTCCAGCTTCGCCGGCAAATATTCATCTACAATGTAAGTCAATCCGTACCTGCTGAAGGCCTCCTGTTCCGCCTTCCTCCCTATTTTCAGGAATATCTTAATTTCCCTCTGCCACAACGGGTCCTTATAACGTGGATCCCTCTGCAACTCATGAAGCCTCTTTATATCCACCTCATCCAGTGGATCCGTCGGCAGTTTATAATTGACGATGTCTGTTGCCCAGACTCCGCTCCATTTAGCGTCAGGCGTGGTTAATTCTCTCAGGTGTGCAGCGTTTGCGGAACCCGAAATTATCACCATGGCTATGTGCATTCCCCAGGGATCGCCGTCCGTAAAGATGTAGGCTGGAAGATCTAACTCTCTGGTGAGTCTCCTAATGAAGTGTCGTGTTGCCCTTGGCGCTTGTCCAGACGTCAAAACAAGTATGGCATTAAACTTCTTGTGCACGTTCTCCTCTACGAACCTTGTAAATAAGCCGCCCTTCTCTATGGCTATAACCTTGTCTGCTGTTGTGTTCACAAACTCTGATGAAGTCAAAGCTGGTCCAATCATGACACCGTCAGGATGGGAGGTTAAATTCAACGTTTTTCCTTCGTATCCAGGCACCGTATATTCTATTGTTAAATCACCGAAGACTGCTGAACGTTCTTCAGGAAAAATGTTAAAATCTTCCCTAGAGAACCCTAAAACCGTTTCTAAATCCGTTATGATGTTATTTGACTCTTGTTGATCCTTAAATTTCATCTCGTACGCTTGTGCGGAATAGTAAACGTCTCTCAGGGTTGATGTCTTACGTTGAGAAGTAAGCTCCCGGGAAAAAAGTGCGGTCCAAACAAGCTGTGTAAACGGTCTTATATGGCGTATGTTGCGGGCGTTTCTCCGGACCTTCCTGTCTCCCAAAATATACTGTCTCACTTGGGGGTCGTAATAGATGTTTTCTGTTGAGCGGCTCGGCATCTCTATTGAAGGGAAATATCCCATATTGAGCTGTTCATAAGTTTTCAGCCCAAAGGCCTCCAAACTTGTTAAAACTCCTTTCTTCCTTTCCATTATGATGCTCTTATGTTTTCTAGGTTCCAAACCTTTTTACACTCCTCAAGAGTTTTTCTATATCTGGATTTTTTTCCTTACCTGCAAGCTGAGTTGAAAACTTAGCTATTTTTGGCAGGTACTGGCTGAAAATATCAAGCCTTTTCAGCTCTCTGCTCGCGTGCTCTCTTCTCGTTAGGAAGCGTTGAAGTCGTCGTGCGACCCCCCGCAGTGCATTGGCTATTTCTCTTCTGATTTCTGGTCTATCAGCAATAAATTCTTTCCCAACAGTTTTGTATGGAATCTTGGTGCTGCAAATGTGCACTGCTATGGCGATGGGCATGTCAGGTGTAACCTTGTATCTTCGCCAGTTCATGGAGTTTATCACTATTGTTGAGACGTCGCTGGCTTCATCATAAAGCAATGGAATTCTGTTGGCAAACCGATGAATCAGAAAACTTCCTTTCTTTGGAATCTCTCCACCATAAGCAATTGCCACCTCAACGATAAAAGGGTGACCAGCATAAGCTGATGGCTTACGTTGATGGACAGCCACAAATTCAGGCTGCAGCTCCTTCAAGACGCCAGCTTTTAACAACTCCTCACCCAAGGGCGATAGACAACTTGCATTCGGCGGTAAGAATCCCTTAAACTTTTTCATCATACGCATTAACCTAACAACTTCTCTGTGAGAAAGCTTTTTAGGGTTCTTAGATGGGCTTATGATGCTGAATTCCAAGAATTTTTTTGCGGTGATTTCCCCAATCCTGTGAAAATGTTTTTGCAGAAACTCAAGCATGCTCCGATAAGACGTCACATGTATGAGGCGTTGGAGAAGCTCCACGTCAACGCCATAGGGGTGCGGCAAGGTTTCCTTCGGAGCGTCAGGCATCTTCTCAGTAATTCTGGTAAACTTGTACAACCTTCCTTTAGGGTCAACAAAAGTCAGATTTGCATATGGATTCACCATGGCTGTCTGCTTAAAATATTCCAAGATTTTAGGCATAGCCCTGAAATAGTCTCCTTCAAGGCTGAACTCAACTATCGTTCCCCGCCATTGTTCCTTATTTATGAGAACTCTTCTGTCAAGTATGAGGGGCCTGTTTCTTTGAATATCGATCATGAGCTTGTACATGTAGATTTTGGATTTGCCTGTGCTTGAAATCACGCGGGCTGGCTGATGAGTTGTGATCTGCCCGTACAGAATCGCCATTTTTCCACCTAAGCCGAAAGTTCCTCTCTGCTGTTTTGGATTATATTTTGAGCCGTAAAGCACTTGTCCGAAGGCTGAAGGTATATGTCTCGGGGGGACTCCTATGCCGTTGTCTTCAACCCTTAACCTATACACATTTCTTTCTTCGCCTGCGTCGTCTGCATAGGAAAGTCTAACATAGACGTCTGGCGGAATCTTGAGGCTTTCAGCAGCGTCCAAAGAGTTTTCCACAAGTTCCCTTACAGCTGCGAAAATGGCGCGAGAAGGGTTTGTGAATCCAGCTAGGTCTCTGTTCCTATAAAAAAAGTCCGCAGCACTAATCTCTTCAAAGGTTGTTTTAGCCACTTAAGCCTCCACCAGCGCTATCTCTAACACAAATCATTTTTACGATATGCTCTGCTGACACTTTAATTTAACTACACTTTTTCAGCAAAATTCGTTCATTTCCTAAAAGGATAGGGCAGCATCTCTTCAAGAGTCTTCACTTTAGCTGTTTCAAACAGAATTCCGTCCTTTCTCTCTTTTGCCATAACAATTTCGATTTTGGAGTTTTCCGAAAAATCAAAAATGTATTGTAGACATGCTCCACAAGGTCTAGGCTCGCATTGACTATTTGCATCCACGACTATAGCTATTTTCTTGACTTTTCGATTTCCATGCAAAACAGCATGGTTGATTGCGCATCTCTCAGCGCAAATGCCAACTCCAGAAACCCAGCTTTCAACATTGCAGCCGCTATAGATCTTACTGTCTTCTGCAATGATAGCAGCGCCAACTTTACAACCCCAAAGAACATAAGCGTTATCCTTAGCCTTCAGAGCAGCCTCCAAAAGCCTTTTCTCATTTTCTCCTACTTCATCCATCTCTCCTCCCCCTAAACCAGTTTTTCATTATATGCTACCTCTTCAGTGAACGTACATAATAGTATTCTCCGATTTCTTTTTGAAGCTTGTCAAGCTTCGAGTCTTCCTTATTAACCCGTGGTCTCTTTGTAGTCAAGTCTCTTCTGAAAGTCACTTCCATTTCTTTCAGGAACATGTTCATTCCATCCCTTAGGCTAGTAGTCGGGTTCGCTGTGCCCTTAACTCCTGGTTTTCCTGTAAAGACCATTAGACGGTCAGCTATGAAGTCTTGTGCAACAACGTCATGTTCAACGACAAAGGCTGTAACATTATAGGTTTCGACAACTCTGCGAATAGTTCGTGCCATGTTAAATCTTTCTTCCACATCCAAGTAGGCGCTGGGTTCATCAAGCAGGTAGAGTTCAGCTTTTCTAGATAGACATGATGCAATCGCAACTTTTTGCAGTTCTCCTCCGCTGAGTTCAGCTACATTTCTATCCAAAAGCGTGTTTATCTTTAAAGGTTGACGGATCTCCGTCTTGTACCAGCTTGAGGTGAAGTTTTTCTTGGTAATGCGGATTAAAAGCTCTCGGACTGTTCCCTCATATTCTGCTGAGATGTATTGTGGTTTATAGCTTACTTCTAACTCCTCAAACTTTTTTCCTTCGTCAGTCTTTTCGATTCCAGCCAGAATCTTCACAAAGGTTGTTTTGCCTATGCCGTTGGGTCCCAGAATTCCAATGATCTCTCCTCTCTTTATCTCCCCCGGATGGGCAACAAGTTTGAACCCTTTGAATGTTTTCTTTATTCGCTTCCATTTAAGTAGTGTTTCGCCGACGACGAAAGCTGTTGTGGGCGGTTTCTCATGGAATGTTATGGCTTCTTTTCTGAATCTAACGTTTTCATCTCGGATGTAACCTTGCAGGTAAATGTTTATGCCTGTTCTAACGCCGTGGACGTGGGATACAATGCCGTAAACCCCTGGGTCTCCGTAAAAAATGCATATTTGATCCGACAAGTAATCGATTATAGCTAGGTCATGCTCAGCTATAATCACTGTTTTTTCGTCTTTTCTTAGGCCTCTTATGGCCCTAGCAACCTCAAGTCTCTGCTTCACATCTAGAAAGCTTGACGGTTCATCAAGAAGGTATACGTCGGCTTCACGACATATAGTTGCAGCCACCGCTACACGTTGCAGTTCTCCCCCGCTCAAAACATCAAGGGATCGGTTCCAGAACTCTTTGAGTTCAAGTTGCCCCGCAATTTCATCAAGTTTTCCTCGTTCATCAACTTTTTCCAGAAGTTCTCCAACTTCCCCAGAGATGGCCCTCGGAATTTTATCAACATACTGAGGTTTATGGGAGACCTCAAGTTTATCTTCACTCATTTTCTTGAAGTAGTCTTGAAGGATTGAACCTCTAAAATGCCGGACCATCTCATCCCAGTCTGGTGGGTCTTCGTAGTTTCCAAGGTTAAACTTGATCTCGCCCGATAGTATTTTGAGTGTTGTGGATTTGCCTATTCCATTCTGTCCAAGTAAACCTAAAACGATGCTGGGCGAGGGTGTTGGAAGCCTGTAAAGCTTGAATGCATTTTGTCCAAAACGGTGACTACACTCTGTTTCTAACTCATCCGAAAGGTTAACTATCGAGATGGCTTTGAAGGGACACTTTTTTATGCAGATTCCGCATCCTGAACAAAGTGCTTCCACAATCACTGCTTTGCCATGTTCAAATCGTATTGCTTCTGTATGGCTTCTCACCATTGGGCAGAAACGATAGCAAACTCTACTACAACGTTTCGGCTTGCACTTGTCAGCATCTAACACAGCAACCCTTGTCATGATTAATCCAACAATGGGATGATTACATCTTTATAAACGCGAGCCTTAAAAATCAAGATCGAAAGATGCTAAAAACTTTTAGGTAAAAAGTGAAAAGACTTGCATTCAACATTAGTTTTCACCACTCCTCTTCTTCAAGATCTTCTTCCTCTTCCCATTCCTCTTCTTCCCCATCTTTCTCTTCCTCAATCATGCTTTTTCACCTCCTCCAGTTTTCCTATTTAAAGACGGGAACTTGGTAACTTTTTAAGCATTTCTACTCATCAGTTGCCAAAATAAGGCTAATGCAGCATGTTTGCTGTACTTTTCAAAATGTCATTTCACAATTTTTGCTGTTAAATAAGCCACAGGCTTTTGTATTTCAGGTGTAATGTAAGTCCAGCACATGGTTGGTGAATTATGCGCAGCCCCAACTCCTCCACAAACGTCAACAGCAATTAGCCCCATAGAATTATATGTATCAGGTATCCTGCGATTGACAAGATCCACTGCAAGCTCGACAGCCTCCTGCGCTGTCTTTCCATTGTCCATAAAATCGCAAACAGTTTTCGCCAACACAAGTCTTATCGCTATTTCACCAACGCCAGTGGCTGAACAAGCTCCAACTTGATTGTCTGCATACGTGCCGCATCCAATTAACGGTGAATCTCCGATTCTTCCAGGAAGTTTTAACGGAAAGCCTCCAGTCGAGGTTGCCGTAGCAACGTTTCCCTCTTTGTCTAAGGCGACGGCTCCCACTGTTTCAAGCGTAAACAATTCAGGATGCTTTCTTATCAAGTCAGCCAATCTTGGCAACTGAAGTTTTCCTTCACGTAAGGCTTTTCTCTGTTTTTCATAATATTTCAGCCTAAGCTCAGTAATGGGCTCTTTTCTCTCAAGGTTGAAAATTTCAGCGAGTTTTTCCGCTCCTTCACCTACAACAAAAACGTGATCTGTTTCCTCCATAACAACTCTTGCTAAACAAACGGGATTCTTAATATCCTCTAGCAGCCCAACGGCACCAGCCTGCAGTGTCCTTCCATCCATAATCGATGCTTCCATCTCAACACGTTTCTCTATATTCAAACTTGAACCGTAACCAGCATTAAACACACCCCCATCCTCCATGACAGCAACAGCCTCCATAACACCGTCAACTGCACTGCCACCATGTTCTAATATTTCAAAACCAGTCTTTGCAGCCCTTTTAACACCCTCTAAACCCGGTTGTCTACGTTCAGAATGCCAAGTTCCAGCACCGCCGTGAACGACAATTACGGGTTTACGTGCTTCATTCAACCTTGTTTCCTCTTGCTAAAGAGAATAATAACACTCTTGCAGCTGGAATTTAAGCCTACTGTCCAAAAACTATCAAAATGAATAAATCTTTGTGATTGAATATTAACTGTGGGATGATGTGAGGCGACGGTAAGAGCCATAAGCTGTGAGAAAACAACTAACCTGCACTGACCAAAATCTGGTTTATACTAAATTCACCAAAAGAAAGGATCAGGGTGAGATCATGCTCAGAGATTTCAATCTTCTAGCTACTACTTCACGGGGAAACGAGGGTGACGCATGCTCAGAATTATGGTATTTGCTGGAAGAGATAGGTGATTCAACGCCGATAGTCGAGAAGACGGGCGTTTCGGGTTTGATCGCTGCAAAGACAGCTCCCAATCCCTTTGAGGTCGTAGATAATTTTCGCAAAATCCTCCGTGAACGCCCCTACGAATTTCGTTACACACTTAGAATAATCCCAATCGAGAAGGTAATCCGTACAGACTTGGGTGAAATTAAACGTATAGCCACAGAGCTCAGCTCACGAATAGGTGAAAACGAAACCTTCCGTGTTACAGTTGAGAAGCGTTTTACAGAAACACCTAGTCAAAACATCATTGAGGCGGCTGCGGCGAACATTAAACGAGAAGTTAACCTGAAAAATCCTGACAAAATCTTGTTGATTGAGGTTGTGGGAGAATTAACCGGAATATCAGTAATAAAACCCGATGACATTTTATCTGTTATGAAAGAAAAGATGCTGTAAGCCAAGCTAATGTTGAGTTGCCAGTAGCGCCATTCGCTCGACAACAAGGTCCATTAAGGCTTTCTCTAAACCATCTGTTTTCATAACAGTTTTCAGTTCTACATCTGAAATTCCAAAGATCTTTTGGACAGCCGCTGTCTTTTCTTCTGATAATTCAAGAACTGTGTCATCATGTTTGGCTTCAAGATTTTGAGAAACCAGCGACAAAGCTGACCTCACTGATTCTGTTTTTTCTCCAATTATCAGCATCACTATTTCGGATGAAGTGGGCTTTATTCCAAGAAGCTTCATTGCCTTTCGAATCTGACGTTGTGCAGAAGCATAAAGCATTGTTTCCATTGCCAAACTTCTTGAAATGTTCTCTTTGTTCTCGAAAGCAGTCAACGCATCCAAAGCTGCAAAGTACAAGTGTTGCCACGTAGCCACGAATTTTGCGTCAAAGAATTGGATTTCCACGTTTGAGCATTTTTCTTTTCGAATAGTCTTAATAAATTCTTCGATATTGTTGATTTTGACGTTTCTGAAACCAGCTATCGCAACATGTTTTCCAAATTCTTCAATGTGTTTCAGCAATTCTCTTCCTCAAGGATTTCCTTCAAAAACCTTCTAACAAGTTCTGCAGGTATTCCAGCTTTCACAAGTTTCGCAGTTTCTTCTTGTACAGACTTCCCTTTTTTCCTACATTTCTTGACGATTTTTCGTATGGTTTCCTTTATTTCCCATGGAAAAACTATCCATCGCTTCGTCTCCTTTTCATAATAGTCTGGGATAACAATGCTCCAAGGTTTGTAGTAGATCGTAACTATTTTAACTTCGTAAGCGCCTTCTTTAATGATGTGTTCCTTTACAAGCTTTAGACTTTTTCCACTGTCAGCCACCTCGTCTACGATGAGTACTTTTCTACTCGCTACATCTGTAGAGACTGGTTGTGTCAAAGT